>JALJPK010000076.1 GCA_022968985.1 Pseudomonadales bacterium
AAAATAGAATATCTGAAAATGAAAAAAGACGCTTTAGGGATAGAAAGCGTAAAAATATAGATGATGATGAAATAGATTAGATGAAAAAAAATTGAATTTTTCACTAATATCTTAAAGTTATTTGACATTGTAATGATCAATAAGTGGTATCAGCTCTTATTGTAACTTTTTTATTGATCAGTGAAAAATGTAACCTCACTAATTTTGAATATAAAACTGATACATACTCTCAAAGCAATGATTTGTTTTTTCAAACTCGGCCCAATTCTCTAAATTAAGCATGGCGGGATCTTCAGGGTAGGCAGTTAAATAAGACTGTTTGATATTACCGTCAAGTCGCACAAAACCAAGAAACTTCACTTTATTATTTTCGCATAAAGCCTTTATTTGAATAGGAGTCGATGTGATTTCACTCACATGAAATAATAAATCACGACATCCGCTTAAGCTGTAGAAATCAGCTGTTTTAAATAATTGCGTAAAAGCATTTTTATTGGATTGTAATAAAGCAAAACGTAATAAACGTATGCCGCTTTGATCCGATTGTATTTGTTTGAATTCGATTAAATTACGCATTTTATCAATGACTTGGCGCGCTTGTTTGGAATACAAAGCAATCTTCATTACTCCGCTGGGTAATAGTTTGTTTTTAAGGATATTAAAACCTGTTTGAATATCCTGCATATGATGTAACACCCCTGAACATTCAATGACGTGATATTGTTTTAAATCATCGAGTTGTAAGATATCAAGTTGCTTAAATTCAATATTATTGATGTTCATTTTATCGGCCATTTGTTGTGCGTAAGCAAGTGATCGACTGGATAAATCAATGGCGGTAACGTTTGTATTTCTGAAATATTTAGCCACTTTTAATGAATGTTGGCCCGTGCCACATCCAGCGATTAATACCTTTAATTCGCCTCGATTAAAATAAGAGGGGGCTCTAAATCCATGAAATTCATTTTCTAAAGCACGGCCATAATTGGTTGCTGTGTTATAACCCAATTGTAACCACCTAGGGTAGGGGTGATTTTCATATTGTTTTTGTACTTTGATAGACGTGATATTAGTTAAGGGGGATTGTAAATGAAATTTTTCAGCAATATCTAATTCTGTTTTAACATTCCAAATAGAGCGAGTGATTAATCCACGTGTGCTGGACGCCCACTTATTAACAGGATGCTCCATTAAGTTCTGCCAGTTTTTTAATGCGGTTAAAGGTTGGTACATAGCAAATAACATTAACGCACTAGAAATGGAGCGGCAGTTCCAATCGTTTAGTAAATCAAATTCAATCACTGTTTGAATGTGATTTAACATGATTTCTTCTTGAGCATCAATATATAAAATTTGTTCGTTATTTATGGCTTGTTGTGCAATGGCAATGATTAACGGTAACCATTTTGTGTAATTTTTTTGGCTTTCAAGGCATTTAAATAAAATTTGTTTACGTAAACTGATTGTGAACTTTTCGATCAAAGGATTGGCAAACAATAAATGGGTAAAACCATTAATGAGTAGTTTGTTATCAACTAAATCATTGATGTCTAACGTTGGTGGTTGATCATTATTTAAGTTGTATTGCAGTATTAATAATGAGGTTGTTAAGTTGTGTAAATTTTGAAAATCGACCCCATTAAATTCGTAGAAGTAATTTAATTCTTTATATAATTTGTGTGTAAATCGATCCGCTTTGATTTTTGAGCAAGATTCAAACAGTTTAGATTTGATGTGGTTATCTTTAGGTGAGTGTTTAACTAACTCTTTATAATTCAAAAATGCTTTTTCAGGATAGTTAAGTGCAAGGTAACAATAAGCCAGTGAACTTTGCGCTTTTGTAGCAAATGGATCGATATCATGGGCTTTCGAGAAATATTCGATTGCCGTTTTTAATTGGTTTTTGTATAAATAAATGTGTCCGTAACTAAATAGGTTACCAGGATTGTTGGGTTCTATTTTTAAGGCTTTTTCGATATAAAGTTGTGCTTTGTCAATAAAACCATCGTCCAGTGCTATGCGGCCAATTATATTATAACTTTGAGCTTGAAGCTCTGGAACCTGTTTGAGCTCATTGGCAAGTTTGATTATTTTTTTTCGTAAATCGCTTACTTGCTCACTTGAAAGCGACAAACTTAATGATTGTTGATACATCGTATTTAATTTTGTTAATAGACTCTCATGCTGTGAGCTTCTTTGATCAAGTTTAACTATTTGGGTCATATTAGAGCCTATAATTAACGGTAAGTGCTTGCCGATAATTTTATTAAATGGATGTAATACATGATTTAGCAATGGTTGTGCCATTTAAAATGTAAAAAAATATTAAAGCTTTATATCTATTTGCCGAAATAGTTTAGGAACATAAGATGATTGATAATTGTTGTAATTCAATTGATTAAAAATTGTTCAAAGGGATTCTTTTTTATCACAAACTTCAAGGTGGTTTTAATATGTACTCAAATGGCGCAAAACAGTATCAGCAAATGAGTGCTCATACAGCAGTAATGGATGCCGATCCGCATCGTTTAATTCAATTATTATTTGAAGGTGCATTGACCCGAATAGCCAAAGCAAAAGGCCATGTTGAAAGAAATGAAATAGAAGCTAGAAATGAAACAATTAATGCCGCCATTAGAATAGTTGGGGGTTTACAAGAAAGTTTGGATATGAACGCGGGTGAAATCGCCCAGAATCTGGATAATTTGTACGATTATATGATTCGACGTTTGTTTGAGGCTAATTCAAAAAATTCCAATGTCATGCTTGATGAAGTGGCTAAGTTATTGATTGAAATTAAGTCAGCGTGGGATGAAATTCGAGAGGATTCATTAATACAACATAATAAAAAATCTAAGCAAAAAGTTCAATAATAAGGGGTTACAATGAATATTAATGCTGAAACTGAATTATTAAGTGAATTAGTTAAAATTCAACAACAAATAGAACTTTGTTTTGATCAAAAGCAGTGGCAAAAAGTAGAGAAAATTGATAAACACTGTTGTATTGTGCTTGAGCGAATTAATGAGTTTGCTAAATCAGGATCCTCTATTTTATTAAAACTTCAGGTGGACTTATTAATTAAGAGTTACCGTGAATTATTAACTAAAAGTATATTTGAGCAAGAAAAACTGGATAAACGACATGAGCTGCTCAGTATTCAAAATGTTGAAGCGCTTAATCAAAAGAATAGTTTAGAGCTCCAGCCAAATTTACAATAAAAAAAAGAGGTGAATATCACCTCTTTTTTTTTGATTATAAGTTAAGTTATTTACGTTTAACTTCTATCAGATCTGCCTTTACTACGATGACGTTTGCTTGAGTTAGGCGAGCGAGGGTTTCTTGGTGCGCTGCGATCTTTTTCAGGACGTTCACCAGTAAATTCACTAATGTCCATTTTCTGACCAGAAACTACTGTTCTCTTAAGGATGTCTAATACTTCTTTAGGCATGCCTTTAGGTAAATCAACAGTAGAGAATTCAGGATAAATCTCAATACAACCAATGTATTGGCTATCAATGTCAGCTTCATTAGCAATAGCACCAACAATGTTGCCTGGTTTAACACCGTGAGTTTGACCCACTTCTAATTTATAAGTAGTCGTTTCAACACCTGGGTGGCTTTTTAAGCCTTTAGTGCGTTCTCTACGAGGTCCACGCTCACTGCGCTCTCCACGTTGACCACGATCACCACGTTGTCCACGTTCTGAGCGAGATCCACGATCATTACGGTCATTGTCATCAAATGTACGAGTGTTGATGCGTTCGTTTTCATCAAGGAATAAAGGTGTGTTACCTTGAGCCATTGATGCTAGAGCAGCTGCAATCTTAGTTTCATCTGTTTCTGTTTCTGTTTTGTACTGTTCGATGATTTCAAAGAATTTATCTAAGTTAGCTTGTTCAATTGTTTCAGTGATACGAGACTTAAAACGTTCGATACGCTGAGAATTGATGTCAGATGCCGTAGGCATATTCATCGGTTCGATCGGCTGTTTAGTCATACGCTCAATGTTTTTAAGCAAACGACGTTCACGAGGTGCAACAAACAAAATTGCATCACCTGAGCGACCAGCACGGCCAGTACGGCCAATACGGTGTACATAAGACTCTTGATCGTATGGAATGTCGTAGTTGATAACGTGAGTAACACGAGGTACATCAATACCACGAGCAGCAACATCCGTTGCAATAACGATATCAAGTTTGCTGTTTTTCAGGCGTTCTACCGTGCGTTCACGAATTTGCTGTGAAATGTCACCGTTTAGAGGGGCAGCGGCAAATCCACGAGCATTTAATTTTTCAGCTAGCTCAACGGTTGCAGTTTTAGTTCGAACGAAAATGATCATTCCTTCGAATGTTTCAGCTTCTAATAAACGTGTTAAAGCATCTAACTTGTGCATACCAGAAACTATCCAGTAACGCTGACGGATATTAGTCGCCGTCTCAGTATTTGCTTTTACTTTAATTTCAAGAGGGTTATCTAAGTACTTTTGAGCAATGCGTCGAATCTCATTGGGCATAGTTGCCGAGAATAACGCAATTTGGCGAGTTGGAGGTGTGTGATCTAAAATCCACTCAACGTCATCTACAAAACCCATACGAAGCATTTCATCCGCTTCATCTAATACTAATGCTTGTAGGTTATCTAATTTAAGAGTGCCTTTACGAATATGATCCATCACACGGCCAGGTGTGCCCACTACAACTTGAACACCACGGCGTAATTGACGAAGCTGTGTATCATAACCTGTTCCACCGTAAATTGGTGCAACACTGAAGCCTTTTATGTTACGGCTATATGTTTGGAATGCTTCAGCCACCTGAATCGCTAACTCACGAGTAGGCGCTAATACTAATATTTGTACACCTTTGGCTTTAATATCAACGTTAGCCATAAGTGGAAGAGCAAATGCAGCAGTTTTACCTGTACCAGTTTGAGCCTGGCCAATAATATCACGACCTTCTAGTAATACAGGAATACTCTGTTCTTGAATAGGCGAAGCAGTTTCATAACCGATTTCGCTAACAGTTTTTAAGATTGACTCGGGTAAGCCTAAAGATTGAAAAGTAGCAGACATGTTTTTCCTGTATTGATAGAGTGATCGAGGTAAAAAACTTACTCGATTTGAAAGGGCGCGGATTATACTCTTTTATGTGAAATAAATCTCGTTATTTTATGTAAGAGGCTAAAATAATAGTATATAAATCACAAAGGTTAATTTTATGCGACACAAAGAGAAGAATTATAAGGTAAGTGTTTTGTTTTTATTGAGTTTGATCATCGCTTTGTTATTGTTTTATATAGGTGGGCCCGCTATGCAGGCAAGGCAGGTGTTGAGGGACGTAGAGCATTATATTAAGCTAAAAGAAATGGCTCCGAGTATTGTTCAATTAAGAAAACAATCCGCAACCTTTAGAAATTCGCCTAATAAATGCCCTTGTTATAAACGTTTAAGTATTGATCGATTTGAAATTATGTATCTAACTCGATTTAAGCAAATTATGGTTTACGATAATAAAACTAAAAAATGGATTCAAAGTAATCCAAAATAAGGTTGCTCTGCGATTATTTCATCCCAATTAATAAAGCTGTAATAAAGTTCGCCATTAATAAGTATATTAACGTCATTATCGAAATAGCGAACTTCCATTATATTATTTGTTGTATTGTCTTCAATAATAACACTGCCAGAAGTAGGGTGGATGACACCTAATTGTGTTTGAACGTATCCATCTGTTTTAATTCTAAATTCGCCACTAAGCTCTCTAGAGTGGTCGTGAATCGTTAAGTTTGAGGTAAACTCCGTCCATACAATGTTGTCAGAAAAACGATCGTAATCACTATTACTAGAAAAATTTGTAATATCCCAATAGCCAATTGAATCATTTTCTACTAGCCAATCCCCGGTAATGGATGAAATCAATTCATCTGTAAATGTTGTATTGTCAATTGAAATGAAGTTTTTGAAGAAAATATCGTAATTTAAAGCGCCTTGCAGCGTAAATATAGGATCACTTAAATTAGACTCATAATTTCTGTATTGGCAACTAGGGGAGGTGTGCAGTGAAAAATTCGCATCAAATTCATCAAATAAATCCCCATTTGAGTAATAGCTGTCATAGAGTCGCTGACGATAATCGGTAATATCTAGATAACCATAATCACAAGTATTGGATAATGAACGGTTGTCTATCGCTTGGTTTGTAATACCTAACATATCACCTTTAATCAAGTCTTGAGCTAAATGCGAATCATCCAATATTTGATCTGAGTTATTTAAAAATGCAAGCTGGTGAGGTTGATTACTAAGTGAATATAATTGATGGGCGTAAGCGGCCAGTCTTTTAGCTTCTTCGTAACTAATGTTTGAACTGATGTTAAATGTAGCAAAATGATTGCTCGTTGGGTAAGTTGTATCGTGGTGATGGTAACCGTTGTCATGATGATCGTCAGTGACTTCAACATAACAACTTGATAAGGATACAGATAACACAGATAACAAAAGAAGGTGGCGCATGATTAGCCTCGGATAACTTAATAATATAGTTAAATTAAAGCATGAGTTGCCTGAACCTAGGCTTACTAATCATTTATATTATGTTTATTGTTAAAATAGGCAGTTAATCTTTATCTGAATGATAAGAAGGTAAAGTGGCAACAATACCCTTAACTATAATGGGTATAATCATTAATATGTCTTCACTGGAATAGTTTTGCTCTTCCATAAAAACGGACTCACGAAATATCACTCTTTGTGCCACCCCTAAGATACAGTGATGTAAGGTGAAAAAAAACTTTTTAAGCATATCGTGTGAAATGTTAATGTTTTTTTGTTTACAAATTAATGAAATGATTTCCATAGCAGGATTATTAGTCATGTTCCTGTTTTTCATCTTTTGATGAAATCGCTCAAGGTTTTCGTCATTTGAAATATGGCGAAAATAATAATCAAATTGTGTGATAAAAATAATATAGTCTTTATTATTTAGAAATCGTCTGACGTAGGCGTCACAGTATTGTTCTAACTGCTCAGGGAAGTCTTTATTATAATCGATTTTAAATTCAACTGTGGCGCCATAATTTCTTAAATATTCAATCTGAATATCAATCGCCATTTCTTCTTTATTATTATAATAATTATAAAGTGTTCTTCTCTCTACTTCAGCAATTTTAGCAATGTCAATCATGCTGGTCGAGGCAATACCTTTAGTCCTGAATATTTCTTCTGCTTTGGTAAGTAATATTTGACGTTTTGAGCGCTTGGTCCTACTTTCATTTTTGAAGCGTTCTGGCTCGTATATTAAGGTCATAAAGTTCTTAGAAAAATTAAAAAGCGGATTCTGTCAGAAATAAGCGCGATTTTATACAGAAAAGAGTGAGAAAATTTATGAATGTCGATTGGTTCACTATTAATAAAGTGTGATCGGGTGAATTAGGTGTCACAGGAAGGAATGTGCCGAATAATTACTCGGCACATTAATGGGCTATGTTAGTTCTACTTTAGATCTATTTTAGCTCTTCGTTGTCATTATTTGGTACGGGGATCGATATACTTACTGTTACATCTTTTTCGTAAGCTTCTGAAGTTTTTGGAAATTGAGAGTTGTCTTCTAATGCACGAAGGCCATTGGCACTTAAGCGCTCGATTAACCAACCAGATTTGTATGGTTTAGCTTGATTAATGATTCCATTTTCAGGGAAACCTTCATCAATTGGGCCAAATAAACTCGCTTCGCCTATCGCGCTTTCAATAATCGCAGAATGTTCAAAACGACCGATTAGAGGTGACCATGCAACATATATGTTGTGTTGCATTGCACGCATTTGTGCCGCAATTTTCACTCTGTTGTATGCTTGAGGATTATCAGTAGCAGCAGGCATAATAATTAACTTAATGCCTTCTTTAACTGCTTGATTAATTACTTCATCAATCTCAATGTCAGCACCTAAACAAACGATAAATTTAAGGCCTTTACAATTAAATATTTTAAATTCTTTTGCGCCATTTACACCAAGGAAGTCTTGTTCGTAAATTGAAGGGTGTAATTTATCTTGGAAATCAACACCATCTGGGCTGGCTACCCAAACTCTGTTTCTCCAGCCTTCGTCACTTCTGAAGATGAAACTAGGTGTACAGATACAAAGGTCTAATTCTTTTGCTAAACGCGCGTAGAAGTCACGCAGCGGGAATGCAAATTCTTGCATAGCATCAGCTTGTTCTTCAACGGAATATTCAGAATCAAGCAGGTTAGTTAACTCGTAACTACCAAATTCCGGCATACAAACAACGCTTACACGTTGCATTTTTAAGCGCTGAAGACGTTGTTCAACACGGTCGCAATAATTTTCAAAGCTGTTAACACCCGAAATGGGATGTTGGCTAATAGCTATTTTCATAGTCTCTCCAATACCAGCTTCCATGCTAAAAAATGTTGTTTATACTTATTTAAATATAAGTAAAAAATAGAATACGAAACACAAAATAATTATATATACAGATATATTAAGCAAACAAAAAAACACATATAAAAAATTTAATATGTAGAAATAGGGTCGACTAAAATAACTAGCTGAACAAAGTATTATTGCATTCCATTATAATTTGGCCAAGGTCCGTAAAATATGGTCAAAAGGGTAAAACTCATTTATCGGGGCTTATATTAATTTATTATAAAAATAAGTCCAGTAATAAGCAAAAATAAATAAAAGTAATTAAAAAGTAATTTTGTTTATTCTAAAACTATAGTCATGATTTAGATGTAAGTGAATGTTTTTGGTAACTCAATAAATACATGTATAGGTTTAATTAAGTGAAAATAGAGGGTGTTTGTTCGTGAGTTTGATTTGATGAAACTCTGGATAAGGGGAAGTATTTCTTTAAATCGGTTGTATTAACAGAACATATAAAGAGTGATGAGTTGTTTAGTTTTGCTGGAGGGGGAGTGTGAAGTAACTGCAAATTGCAAAAAACATCTTAATACGCTGCAATTACTGATCAAAAGGATAAAACACTGCTCAGCTATTAATTAGAATAACTGAACACTCTAACTGCGTGGGTGGTTTGATTGGGTTAAGACTTATTTCTAGGTAAATTAAAGCGTTGTCTTCTTTCCCATAAACATTTACGTGACACCCCCATTTCAGTGGCAAGCTGTGTTTCGCTCAAATTATTTTGCTGTAATAAAACAAACGCTTTAAAGTGTTCTTCAACCGAATAATCAACGTTTGTTTTGTTTTGTTTTGGTTTGATTTCGCCTGCTAATTCAATGCCCAGATCATCCGCTTGAATTTCGTCGTTAGTCGATAAAATTAATGATCGTTGAATCGCATTTTCTAACTCTCTAATATTACCCGGCCAAGAATAGTGCAGTAATGCCTCAAGGCAGTGGGAAGAGAAACGTTTGTCCTGAGAAATATTTAATTTTTTACTGTGTTTTTTGATTAAATATTGAGCGATTTCAATTATGTCATTACCTCGTTCATTTAATGCAGGTAAATTTAATTCAATAACTTGTATTCGATAATATAAATCTTCGCGAAACAAACCTTGTCCAACTAATTTTTTTAAATTTCTGTGTGTCGCACATAAAAAACGAACGTCCACTTTTCTTGATGAGCTAGAGCCTACTTTTCTTATTTCTTGTTCTTGCATCACACGTAAAAGGCGAGCCTGTGCTTCAAGTGGTAATTCGCCTATTTCATCTAAAAATAATGTTCCGTTATTTGCCGCTAGAATTAATCCTTCGTTTGTTGACGTGGCACCAGTGAATGCACCTTTTTCATGACCAAATAATTCGGATTCGATTAATGATTGTACAATTGCTGCGCAGTTGACGCTCACAAATGCTTTTTGACTCCGATTAGAGTAATTGGTAATGGCTCTTGCTGCTAGCTCTTTACCAGTTCCAGATTGGCCTGTAATTAAGACAGTTACATCCGTTTTGGCTACTTTTTCACATTTCGAATAGAATTCCTGCATAATTTTTGAACTACCAATAAAGTCACCAAAATTAAACTCTTTAGTTTGGATCTGTTTTTGAACCGCTGATTCAGTAATGCTATTGGGCTGGAAGTCATGTAATATTTTATTCACACAATCGATCATTTCTTGATGATCAAAAGGTTTTGCAATGTAATCAATTGCGCCTAATTTTATGGCGTCAATTGCCGCGCGCATACTTGCAAAACTTGTCATAATTAAAACAGGTGTGTTACTTGCCAAGTTTATTAAATCAGTACCAAATCGCCCCGGCATTCTGACATCACTTATTATCAAATCAAATTCATCTAAGTTAAATTGGCAGGCCTCATCCACATTTTGTGCTTGGTCAGTATGAAAATTATTTCTTTCAAGTAGTCTTGAAAGTGTACTTCTAATAATACTTTCATCTTCAACAATTAATATTTTATGCATAATAATTTAAGCCAAGGGTAATGAAATAGAAAAACGAGTGCCAATAGGCTGATGGGTTTGAATGTCATATAAGACTGGTGATTGCACACTTAATTGCCCAGAATGTTCTTCAATGATGCCATAAGCTAATGATAATCCTAAACCGGTACCACTGCCAACGGATTTTGTTGTAAAAAATGGATCGAATACCTGTTCTAAATGCTCTTCTTTTATACCTTGGCCATAATCGGTGATATCAATAATGATACTAAAATCATTAATTTGAGTGTCTATCAAAATGTTTTGACCATTTTGGCTAGCGTCAATGGCGTTATTTAATAAGTTAATAAAAACTTGGGTTAATTTTTGACTGTCACAGGGTATTTTACAATGGAATTTATTGTTATTAATTATCGTTATATTACTGTATTTATCAGCTAACTCAACAAAACTAATAGACTGATCAATTATTGTTTGAATGTCTACTTCACTAAATATTGTTTCACTTAATGTGTCATTATTGTGGGAGAAATTAACTAATGATTGAACAATTTTATTGACCCTATCAGCTTGTTCTCTTATTTGGTTTGATATTAGTTTTAGCTCTTCAGGTTCGATTGTATTATCTGCAATATAATTTAATTCTTGCGCTAATGAGTCGATGCCTGTAATTGGATTACCTATTTCATGAGCAACTCCAGCGGCTAATCGACCGATAGATGCGAGTCTTTCATTGTGAATTAATTCTTGTTCAAGCATTTGTGTGTCTGTTTGGTCTTCAATTAAAATAATTGTGCCATCAAATTGGTGTTTATTTTTTTTGTTTTTACTTTTGGTTAAACTAAGCCATTTAGGTTTGCCTTGAATAAATACTTTCCCTTTTTTTGTATTATTCTCACCTTGAATAAACTCAAGTAATAAACTATCAAACGGCTCGTCTAATTGTGCAATGTCGCAGCCAATTATTTTTTTGGATTCGATTTTACTGATTAATGATAAGGCTTCATTCCACATGATTATTTCATTATCATCGGATATTGAGCAAACCCCCAGCGGTAAATCAATAAGAGTTTGGCGATGATATTGGCGTAACTGGTCTAATTGAGCGGCTAATCCTGTGAATTGTTTATTAAAACTTTCTAAATGTCGTTCAACAAAAAATAGCTCTTGTTGAACTGGGACCGACGTTGCCGTTTTATAGGGTAAATATTGTTTAATAATACTTTGAGCAGCACTGCTACCCATTATTCCAGATAGATTAGTTTCAATGGTGTCGCGTAATTTTTGTAATGCAAAAGGGCGAAACTCACCCAAAGAATAATTAAGTTGTTTTAAAGCTTGTTCAACTTCTCGTTCAGCAATTATTTGACCTAATGGTTTGGTTAATTCTTGAATGAAATCTAATGGTGATTTACTTTGCAGTTCGCGTTTTAATGTGCGTTTTATTGTATTCACATTACAAGCACTGGCTGCATTTTTTTCATCGTCACTTTGTTTGGTTAATAATGAAACCACTATAAAAATGAAAAAATTCAAACCTAAAGAAATTGCACCACTTGTAACCCATATGTCAGTTGATAATTTACGAATAGGTTGGCGAAAAATCATTTCTATTGCTTGATTGTTAAAACCCTCGGCAATAACCGGTGCAATGGAAAATATAATCCAAACAATCATGCCAGCTGAAAGCCCTGCAATAAAACCAAATTTAGTGGCTCGTTGCCAAAATAATATGGCGATTAATCCTGGTAAAAATTGTAATGTACCAATAAATCCTACAAACCCTAAATTAGATAAGTTTTGAATGTTACCAAATAATAAATAACAGCCATAAGCGATAATCATAGTAAATATAATTAACTTTCTGCGTGTCCAAAGAATCCAATCATAAATGTCTACTTGGTTTTTAGGGCGATAAAAAGGCAATATAAAGTGATTTAACATCATTGAGGACATGGCTAAAACCGCAACAATCACAATACCAGTTGAAGCTGCAAAACCCCCTAAATAGGCAATAAGATTAATAATAGGTTCTTGTTGGCCTAATCCAAAAATCGCATATTCTTCATAGGCACCAGGGTTGTTTCGTTTACCGCCCCATAAAATAGGAAGAACAGTAATTGCTGTCAGGCCTATATAGATGGGCACAACCCAAACCGCTGTTTTAAATTGATAGCTGCCTCTATTTTCTTTTAAGCCAATTTGAAACATATGCGGCATCACAAAGGGCGCAATAAAAAACATCAGTGTCATTAAAAACCAAGGAGCGAAGGGCATTTTTTGCAAATTGTCCAAACGATAGGCCGAGCTTTCTAACCAAATATTTAACTCTTCAATTCCACCAAATACATGAAATACTGCGTAATAAGCTAAAAATAATAAAACAACGAGTTTTAAAACGGACTCAAAGGCGATGGCGATAACAAGCCCTGGATGTTTTTCAGTAGACGATAGGGTGCGTGCACCAAATAAAAGTGTAAAAATTGCAATCAAAAAACAATAACTTAATGCCATCCATGAAAAACCTGATGTTTTTTCAGACAATAAAAGGGTGGCGTCAGTAACGGCTTGAATTTGCATGGTTAGAAAAGGTAGGACAGCTAATAAAATGGCAAGGGTGCTTAATACGCCTGCTAATTTTGAGCGAAATCGAAACGCGAATAAATCAGAAATTGACCCTAATTTATACGTTCGAACAATACTAAGTAATGGTCTATATAAAATAGGTAATAAAATAAATGACAGGCTTAAACCAATATACGGTGCTAAATAACCCAATCCAAAACGATATGCCATGCCAGTGGATCCATAAAACATCCATGATGAACATAAAATGCCAAACGATAACGAAAAAACAATGGGATTTCGTGTAAGCTTTGCGCTAATCCAGCCTTTTTCGACGCTATAAGCGATAAAAAAAAGTCCTGATAAATAAAAGAACGCAATAAGTAAAAGGGTTGTTAAATGAATTGTCATATTGGCATAGTATATAGGTAATGAATTAGATTAATAAAAAGTAAGATGTAACTAACTAATTAAACGATAAAAGAGTGGTTTTAACATGTCTGATCAATTTTATACACCAGCAAATGAAAATATGGAAATACAAAGTGAGACGAAGCCACCTTTGCATTTGTTAAAATCGTTACTTAATATGTTTGTCTCACCAAAAGAGGTGTTTGATAATCTACCGGGTAATGGGGCTAGTTTTTGGTTGCCTAGCTCTTTAATAGGTTTGTCGATCGTTGCATTTATGCTGTTTTATATGAATGCAGTATTGCCTGTGGATATGGTAGGTTATTTATTTTTGATGGAACCTGAATTAGAAAATACAGTGAGTTTTGAGCAAATGCTTGTTTCTTACCCTTTTATTAAAATCTCATTTATTGTCGCGCCTTTGTTTTTATTATTATTTCTATATTTAATAACAGCATTTATTTTTTATATCAGCTCAAACATTGTCAGTTACAAACAACACAGTTATTTAACATGGATGGCTTTTAACGCTTGGGTTTATTTACCGACAATTTTAGTCTCGTTGGTTCAGATATTAAGTTTTATCAATTTAGGAGGCCTTAATCATTTCGTAGCATTAACGGATATAGAGGTGATGAGTGTCAATAATTTTTTTTTAAAATATGAGCAAGGGCATGTTTTATATGCAGCATTAACCACTTTGAATCCTTTTTATATTTGGACAATAGGTCTGTCTGTATACGGGTTTAAAGTGCTAACTAACTGTAATTGGCTGAAAACACTATTGGTTAATGCCGTTGTTATTGTTTTATCGTTATTTCTAATAAGTAAGTTAGCAGGCTGATAATGGTGCAGTTAAATAATACTTGGTGGGTGTACCTGGTTAAATGTGCCGATGACAGTCTATATTGTGGTGTTACGATCGATACTGATAGGCGCGTTTCGGAGCATAACGTGGATAATAAAAAAGGCGCCAAATACACTAAAACTAGGCGTCCAGTAGAGTTGGTGTTTAGACGAAAATGCGAATCAAGAAAAGACGCTTGCCAACAAGAGTATCAAATCAAACAATTAACAAGAAAGAAAAAATTGTCTTTAGTAGCGAGTTTTTCAAATAATACTGAAGAATATGCTTGAAAAAATCAATATAATGCCAGCAAACCATTTGTTAGCTAAATAAATATCCTTAACCTAAATAATATTATATTTTAAAAAATGAAACCTGAATCGATAAAAGTATTAGTTTGTGATTTGCATAAAAGAACCAGTGGCGTCAGTACAACTATTCGTTCTCAAATTCCATTGTTAACACAAAATCTTGATATTGCATTTGTTGCTTATCGTGACCATAAAGACTGTTGTGCTATTTCTTTAAAAAAAGCATTAACTATTTGCCAGTCGCCTTTACCCAAAAACGTGCCTTTTAGAATATGGCATGCACGGCGTAATAACGAAATGATATGGGGCTTAATATTTAAATACGTTTTTCGTTGTGAAATAAAACTACTATTTACAAGTGCCGCCAAAAGAAGGCATTCGTGGTTTCCGCGAAAATTGATTCACTCCATGGATAAAATCATCGCCACTACAAAAGAAGCAGCCAGTTATGTACCCAATGTGGATTGTGTTATTGGTCACGGAGTGGATGAAACTGTCTTTAAACCTGCCAATAATAAAGCAGAGTTAAAACAAACACTATTAATACAAGCTAAAGTGAATGTTGCGATAATTGGTCGCGTAAGACCTGAAAAAGGCACCGATGTGTTTATCAATAGTATGCTCGATGTGTTTAAAAAACATAACAATATCGATGCGTATATATTTGGTTTGGTAGCTAATAAACATAAAAAATTCGCAACTGAATTAAAACATAAAATAAAACAACAAGGTTTGACTGAGCGGTTTAATTGGATGGGGGTGGTCGACATACATAAAATGCCATTATATCAATCCTGTATGGATGTGACGGTGGCGCCTGCGAAATATGAAGGTTATGGAATGGTGCCTTTAGAGGCAATGGCATGTGCAAATGCGGTTATTGCAACTGACACTGGTGCCTATAAGGTGATGATCAAACAAGGTGAGACAGGATTTATTATACAAAATGAAGCACAATTGACTCGACAAATGAACACACTCTTAGATGAGCCGACTCATCTTGAAGAATTGGGCAAAAATGGATTAAAGCGTGTATTAAAAAAATTCACTTTGAATAAAGAAGTGTCACAAATTATTGGTGTCTATCAGTCTTGGTGGAACAACCACTCAAAAGGTTCTAAATGAATATTGGCGTAGTAATTACAACTTATAATCATCCGACATGGTTAGAGAAAATATTTTGGGGTTATTTGAGCCAAAATGATCAAGACTTCACTTTAATAATTGCCGATGATGGCTCTAAAGATGAAACCACACAACTTATAAAAAAATATTCAGAGAAACTAAATATTGAACATGTTTGGCATGAGGATTTAGGGTTTAGAAAAACCAAAATTCTAAACGATGCAATCAAACAAACTAAGTGTGATTATCTAATATTTACAGATCATGATTGTTTACCTAGGCAAGACTTTATTCAAACCCACAAAAAATACGCAACTAGAGGTGTATTTCTTTCGGCGGGTTATTATAAATTAACCATGCCAGTGAGTTTACAAATAAGTAAAGAAGACATTCAAAACCAAAATGCATTTGACTATAAGTGGTTAGTTAACAACGGACAAATTAAATCGCATAAATCTATCAAATTACGTGTAAAAGGTAAGTGGGCGCAATTTATGGATAAAATCACAACCACAAAAGCCACTTGGAATGGGGCAAATAGCTCGACGTTTAAACAAGATATTGTCGATGTAAATGGATTTAACGAAGATATGTCTTATGGTGGATTAGATCGTGAGATGGGTGAACGTATGGTGAATAACGGGTTGATAGGCAAACAAATACGCCATCAAGCAATTTGTTTACATTTAGACCATAAACGCGGTTACGACAGTAAAGATACATGGGAGAAAAACCGCGCCATTCGTCAACAGGTAAAAGACGAAAATATCAAATGGGCAAAAAATGGCATAATAAAATAGTTTAGAACTCTAATTTATTGTGCTAATTTAAATGCTTCATATTCTTTTTTAAACTGCCATTGAATTAATGCTTCGATGGCTGTTATATGTTTTTTGTAATCCTGCATCTGCTCAGATGTAGTAAACGTTTTATCATCAATTTTAAGCTCAGCATCAAACGTATAACTTCGATCAGCTCCTGAGATACTCACTAAATCATCCTTAATCCAAATCCCTTTTTCATGCCAGCCGGCATGAATTGAATGTTCATCAAATAAATCAAATCCCGTTTTTAAATACGACGCGTTTGGATAAGCCAGTTCAAAAATTGTAGGAAATATATCGCGATGGCTGCCTGTAATATTTTGATCCGACCAGCTCGGTTTAATGCGCTCTGGTAATCTAATATATAAAGGTACGGCGCCTGCTAATAATCTATTTTGGGTTTGTGAATAATTATAAAATGCCCACATAGTGTGATCACCTGTTGCGATCACAATTGTATTTTCTAATAGATTTTTATTTTCTAAGTTGGTTAAAAATCGACCTAATTGTTCGGTCATATATTGTTCTGTTTTTATCTGCAGGGCTGTATTTTTTTTGTTAATTGCATTGTCTAAATAATGATCGCTGTTTATGTCGATGTTATCGTAATGTTTGGGTAAAACATGGGGTGGGTGATTAGTTGTGGTTTCAACTAATAAAAAATAGGGTGAGTCATTTTTTGAAAATTCTTGTGCTTTTTCAATTGCAAAATTAAACCCGTACTCGTCATGTACCCCCCAATCTGAAAACTTATCGACGTTATAACGTAACATGATATCATCCATTTCCCAATAAAAATAAAAACCTTGAGCTGTCCAGAAATTACCCTGATTATACCAGTGCCGAGATCCACCTCGAATGAAACCTAATTCAAAACCCAAGTTTTTTAAAGTGGTGATATTACTGTGTTTAAATGGATAGTTAGACGCTAATGAAGTGGATAAATCAAAAAATGAAGTGTTTGCTAAGGTGCTTTCCAAAAAACGATTGGTGCCTTGTCTGGTAGATACAAAGTTTTTATAAAATAAACCTTTAGGGATATGTTGGTTAAATTCACCCAAAAAGTGATCGGGTTGATTTTGGTCAAACACAATTTGAGAACTCCAGCCTTCCATCAATACAAAGATGATATTTGGTTTCTCACCTTGGTAAGTCGATTTTGACTTAAATATTAATGGCACATCGTATTGTGTTTTTTCGCCTTTAAATAAAAGGTCGTTAACAGCTGATTCAATTGTGTTAAACCCTTTTTTGCTTAAACTTGTTTTGGCAGACGTTGCAAACGTACTTAATTTTTTTCGAAGAATAGCAAGTTCCAAATGAGCGGGGGCGTTCATCGATAGTTGATTTAAAAAATCAAAGTTTGAAGCGTGAGTGGTTGAGTGCATCAATGGGAAAAGAGAGACACTACCTCTGGCTAAAATAAATAGAATAACAAAATAACTAAGAATGACAGATAGGTTTGAATACCATTTTTTAAAATAGGGGATTAAGTTATTTATTTTGTTATTAATTAATGTATTTAATCTATAAATTAAATAAGTGGATACTGCCCAAATGATACTAAATAAAATAGGGTGATAGTCTTTCCAGAGTATTTTTAACACTTCTGTTGTGTCATCTTCAAATAAACCAAAAGCAAACACATCTAAAGGATTACCGTAGGTAAACCAATAAAGTGCATTACCAAAAGTAAGTGCCAGCAAACAAATAACAACTAAAAAAGCGTAACTATGAATGAGTGTTTTGCCTAACGTTTGTAATTTGTTATGCCATGTAGTAATCAATGAAATTAAGAAGATAGGACAAAATAAAATGGCGAGTACTTTTAAGTCCCAGCGAATGGAATAAATTAAAGTTGAGAATAAATCCGCTTTATATTCAGTAAATATTTGGCTGGGCCCAAGCCAAAAGAGAATTACTATTCGACTGATCATTAAAACAACGATTACAGCTAAGCTAATAGAAATTAAAAACCTAAGTTGGGTCGGTATAAATGCATTTGAATTAAAGGTTGGCATAAGGGTATTCATATTAATTAATTGTAGTTATTTTTAATTGATTTTGATTTTGATTTTGATTTTGTTGATTAATGCCCCATAAAATATGTTCGTCAACCATCTCAGATACCTGACCAAGTTGTTGTTTAAGTCGCTTGATAATGGTTTTACTATAAGGCGCATTCCCAAGGGCGATGGAGATGTTTCTTTGCCAGCTTTCAAAACCAGTGCGGCGTATTGCTGAGCCTTCTGTGTTTTTCAAGAACGTTGTTTCGTCCCAATCAAATAACTCTAATAAATCGAGTTTATCTAAATCGTGACGTGGCCAAAAATCGGTTTCGTTTGTATTTGGGCTGAATTTTGTCCAGGGACAAAATATCTGACAGTCATCACAGCCATAAATTCGGTTGCCCATTTTACTTCGCAGTTCAACAGCGATACTGCCTTTGTGCTCAATGGTTAAATAACTGATGCATTTGGTGGCGTCCATTACCCAAGGTGCAACAAACGCGTTAGTTGGGCAAACATCCAAACAAGCGGTGCAACTGCCACAATGGTTTGTTTTTTGTTCGGGATCAATTTCTAAAGGCAGGTTAATAAATAATTCACCCAAGAAAAACCAACTTCCGGCTTGTTGATTTAAAATTAAGGTGTTTTTACCAATCCAACCAAGGCCTGCTTTTTTGGCAATAGGGCGTTCTAATACAGGCGCAGAGTCCACAAACGCTCGATAATCCAACTCGCCTGACATTGTTTCGATGAATTTGCCCAGCAATGTGATCTTTTTGCGCATCATTTTATGATAATCACGCCCTAATGCGTAACGGGCTATGTAACCTTTGTTTTTATCTGCCAATGCGCTTTTGAGTTCAACATCGGGTAAATAATTTAAACGAACACTAATAATTCGACATGTATTTGGGTGCAGAGCCTCAGGGTTAAAGCGTTTGTCTGCGTTATTAGCCAAATATCCCATATCGCCTTGATAACCTTTTTCTAACCAAGATTCATAATTTTTTTGATATCCACTCACATCAGTATCGGTGATTTTAATGTCACCAAAACCTAATTCGAGGCCGTAAGCAATTACCTTGGATTTAATATCAAGTAACTGTTTGGAATCTAATGTTGGAAATTGGCTTAAGTCGTTCATTTATCAGGCTTATTTATCTTTGAAGTAAATGATACACTTATGCCTTTGATTAACCCAATTTTGTTTTAAATTTATGAATGAAAAGCTAAAAATCGTTAAAATCATTGCTCTCGATGAGCAAAAAATGCAAATCATCGCGGTGGCGTTAGCCCAAAACCTGCCAAATAAAGCGATTATTTTTTTAGATGCCGATTTAGGTATGGGTAAAAGTTACCTGACTCGTGAAATTATTCGTTCCTTTGGTTATTCAGGTGCGATTAAGAGTCCAACCTATACATTGGTTGAACCTTATAGTGGCGGGCAAAAAGAGGTGTTGCACTTTGACTTGTATCGCTTAGGCGACCCAGAGGAACTTGAGTTTATTGGTATTTGGGATTATCTGAATCAAGAGGCGCTCAGTTTTATCGAATGGCCAGATAAAGCAAAAGGGGTATTACCAAACCCTGATTTAGTGATTCATATAGACGATTACAAAATGGGCAGAGTGTTGACCTTGTACGCAAAAAATGCACAAATGCAAAAAACATTGGAACAAATGACGTTGACCTTATCTAAAGGAATAGACGATTTCAAAATCGAAAATGTAACTATTTAGCCTGTTTTGTGTCTTCAGGTGGAATCAACTTTGCACGTGAACCGGTATGTGAATTAATATAGTTACTCAAATTTTTATAAGTTTTTTTATTGGATGTAAGTATGAACGCTTTTTTTAAACATAATGTATTTGTAATATTGAGCTGTTTTTTATCGTTTTCAGCCATGGCTGCGAGTAATAAAGTAAAGGATTTACGAATTTCAAATACAACCGACTCGGTTCGAGTGGTGTTAGATTTGTCATCGGCTTTTGATTATAAGATTTTTACAATGCCTAATCCTAACCGAGTCATTATTGATTTAAAAAGTACTAAACTCGATACAAATATTAAACAGCCCGATACTAATAAAACAAATATTGAATCAATTCGAAGTGCGATTCAAAAAAACAATGATTTACGAATTGTATTTGATCTAAAAAGTAAAATGTCGGTGAGTAGTTTTGTATTGGCGCCACAAGGTAATAAACAGCATCGCTTAGTGCTGGATTTAAAAACGGCAACTGCAACAGCAGCCAGTCACAAATCGGTTAGTCAAATTAATAAAGGCAAACGTGATGTAATTATTGCTATTGATGCGGGTCATGGTGGTACCGATGTGGGTGCTGTTGGTTCGGTGTTGCTAGAAAAAAATGTAGTATTTGCTATCGCCAAAGAAGTAAAAATAATCATAGAGCAGGTGCAAGGGTAGTCCGCTTTTTTAGTAAGAGATAGCGAAAACGATTGACTCGGTTTTATAATTTTTTTATTATTTAACTATGTCGTATCAGTTATGCTGCATTTCTAATTCTCTTGCGTCACAAGGTCATAAGTTTCAAACTATGACTTGGGCAAGGTTTTCAAAGTTACCTCGCGAAGAAGCTGTTGCCACTGTATCTGCTCGCACACTCAACA
>JALJPK010000077.1 GCA_022968985.1 Pseudomonadales bacterium
ATTTTGGTACTCAAAAGTTTGATAAAATAGGTTTTATTATTGATACGGCGCGAAATGGTTGGGGTGAAAAAGGTGATGATCGTCCAAGACCTGGTGAAGGCACTAAAGGTCTTGTTGGCGGCGATCGTGTAGATACGCGTACCCATCGTGGTCACTGGTGTAACGTAAATGACGCGGGTGTAGGTGAAGTACCTAAACCGGCTCCTGATGCAGATCGTCCTCATTTAGATGCATTCTTCTGGATGAAACCACCTGGAGAAGCAGATGGTATCTCGTTTGATATTGCTGATTACCCAATTGATGGCCCTGCATTTAATATGTTGGATCAAATTGAGAAAGACATTGTGATTCAATCTAATCACCCGGCTTATTTAGGTAAAACATTAGATACAATGTGTATGCCTAATAAACAGCGTGAAATGGTAACAACGAATGTAGTACCGGCAATGTCGCCACATGCTGGTTCGTGGTTCCATTATCAGTTTATTATGTTAATTGAAAATGCATACCCAGCATTAGGTGAGTCAGATTACGATTAATCGTCCAATTTGATTAACAGCTAATTGAAAAGCTAATTAAGACAAACAAGGTCAATCCTAAAAGGATTGGCCTTTTTTTTGTCCAATAAACATGTGTAGGTAGGGATTTATCCCGAAACAAATATAAATTTTAAACCGAAACAAACATATTACAATCAGGAAAATCATCATTTGTAGGTCGAGCTTCAGCTCGTCTGTTTTAATAAATAGATTAGCTGAATCCAAACCTACAATATAATCGTTACGCGAAATAAACATAAAACAATCAGGAAAATCATCACATGTAGGTAGGGATTTATCCCGAAAAAGCTAATTTTTAGTTAAGACTTTTTGAACTCACTTTTACGCATTAAAAGCTCAACCGCAATAAAAGCAAAAGGAATAAATGCAGCTAAGAAAAGCCCCAACCAAACAATAATCGAAAACTTTTTAATATTAGCCGCCACTAATGAACCCAGTAAATAAAGTAAAAACAAAACTCCGTGAGTCATGCCTAAAATCGAAACATATTCACGGTCAACCAAACCTAAAGTGACACTCAAAATCACTAAAAAGGACAAACCCTCAAACAAACTCAAAAAACGAAATATAATAATCATTGTAAAAACCTTAATAAATAGAAAAAATATACCATATGTAGGTCGAGCTTCAGCTCGTCTGTTTTCAAATAAAGAGATTGGCTGTAGGTCGAGCTTCAGCTCGTCTGTTTTAAAAAATAGACGGCCTAAAGGCCGACCTACAATAGCAAATATTTCACCCTAAATATCAGCCAAAAAAAAGCCAGTCATAAAGACTGGCCAATCAATAAATTTAAAACCTACACATCTTCAGGTTCATCAGTAATATTCAACAGCTCACGTATCAAAGGTTCGTTGAAACCTTTAATCACTTGATCACCAATAACAACTAACGGAGTACCACGGCCTTGTAGGCGTTGAAAGGTTTGGTAAGCATTGCGATCAACCGAAATATCATATTCAAAAAATGGGATATTATGTGCACTTAAAAGTTTACGGGTTTTTTTACAGAAATGGCACTGTGGAGTGCCATAAATAATCACCTCAGCTTTAGTCACATCATGAATCTCACTAGACTGGTAAGTATTAGAAGAAACAGCCATGGCAAATATAGAAACCATAACCAAAAGCATAACGCCAAAGATAGAATAAAGGGTTTTAGTTGAATTCATATTTTAAACCTAGGTAATTAATTAAGTAATTATAGGGTTAGAGAAAGACAAAACAAAGATGTTACATAAAAACAATAATCATTCTTACTTTATTGCTAGAGGTGTATCCAAGTTTAGATAGCTAATGTCTTTGTGCTGGATTTATTAGACAGGATTCTAGCTCAATAAAGTAAGGGTGAAATCTGATCGGTTTAAGTGATTTAGTAAAATTGGCTTGTCTGTTAAAATGCCTTAATTATTAATATATTATATTTAAATTAGAAAGTTAATTGGAACTTATGAAAATTCTCCCTGTAATTCTGGCTGGTGGTGCGGGTAATAGGCTTTGGCCGTTATCTCGTAAAAAATACCCTAAACAATTTTTAAAGCTGATTCCAAATAAGCAGGGTGATCATTGTAATACAATGTTACAAGACACATTAATACGCTTAAAAGATTTAGATACGTTGCCAGCCACATTGATTTGTAATGAAGAACACCGATTTATTGCAGCTGAACAACTTAGGCAAATAGATTTAAAAACATACAATATTATATTAGAACCTGTAGGCCGAAATACTGCGCCAGCTATTGCTTTGGCCGCATTTAACGCCATAAAAAATGGTGAAGATCCGTTATTGTTAGTATTGGCCGCTGATCATGATATTCGTAATACAGAAGAATTTTGTAAGGTGGTAACGGGTGCTATCGACCAAGCAATGGATTCTAAATTAGTCACCTTTGGAATAGTGCCTGATAAAGCTGAAACCGGTTATGGTTACATTAAACGGGGTAAAGAGGAGTCTGTTGAAAAAGAATGTTCTGAAAGTTTAGTATTTAAGGTGGATCGGTTTGTTGAAAAACCAAACCTAGAAACTGCACAACAATATCTAGATTCTGGTGAATTTTATTGGAACAGTGGAATGTTTTTGTTTAAGGCTTCGGTGTATTTAGATTCCTTAAAGCAATTTGCCCCTAAAATATTTGTTGCTTGTGAAAAAGCGATGAAGGGTATCAAACATGACCTGGATTTTATTCGTATCAATGAAGAAGCGTTTAAAACTTGTCCCGATGATTCCATTGATTACGCTGTAATGGAACCACTGACAAATATGGAGACTTCGTCAGGTGTCGAGGGCTCTTCAAAAGTGGTTGTGGTGCCACTAAATGTGGGTTGGAGTGATGTGGGTGGTTTTGCTTCGCTTTGGGAAATAACAAACAAAGACAAAAATAACAATGTATTGTCAGGTGATGTATTAATAAACAATACAAACAATTGTTTAATTAAAAGTGAGGACAAAATAGTTGCAGCAGTGGGTGTTGAAAACTTAGTAATTGTCAGTACAAAAGATGCGGTGTTAGTGGTTCATAAAAACAACACCCAACAAGTAAAATTAATTGTTAATCAATTAAAAGTAGATAAACGAGTTGAAGTGGACATTCAGCGTGAAATTTTTAGACCTTGGGGTAGTTTTGATTTAATTGACAAAGGTGAGTGTTACCAAGTTAAACGGATTTTAGTTAAACCAGGAGCAAAACTCACCATGCAAATGCATCGTTTTCGTGCAGAGCATTGGATTGTGGTTTCGGGTACTGCGTTAGTTAAAAAAGGTGATGAAGAATTTTTGTTAACCCAAAATGAATCAGTATATTTACCTGTGGGAATAAAACATGGGTTACACAATCCTGGTTTATTGGATTTAAAAATAATCGAAGTGCAGTCTGGAACGTATTTAGGTGAAGACGATATAGTTCGTTTTTAACCTGTATATTAAAAATTGAATCATCTCAAAAAATAAATTAATCACATCCATGTGACTGTGTTTGTTTTGAATAATAATAGTTAGGTCTGGTAGTCAAAAATAGCAGTTTGAATAATTGTTAGATAAAGTAGTTATTATTTAGGTCTTATAACCTTAAACGTTTCACCTAACGCACTATAATATGGGCCACCCAATTTGGCTAGTGGATTGATTTTTTTACTGTCCACTTCTAGTCTTGTTTTATTATCTAAATTAATCGCTTTATCGTTGATGTACATCGCTTTTATTTCACCATAAATCACCGCTTGTGCTGTGTTACCAATCTCATCAATTCGATGTAATTTACAAGCAATAGCGACCGGGCAATTTTTGATTCGCGGTAATTTAAATTGATTATTTTCGTCGATTTTAAAATCAGTTAACTCAATGTTGTTAGCAGTGATTTCAGACTGTCCATAATCTAATGTGGCCGCTGTATTGTTTAAATCTTTTAATTGATCAGTAGAGGCGATGTGAATAACAAAATATTCGTCATCTATTATATTTTGACGAGTGTCTTTATTTTGGCCTTTCTCATTGCCACTTGGTTTTTTACCTGCCGATAACATCACTAATGGTGGGTCACTACATATGCCTGTAAAAAACGAAAATGGCGCTAAATTATATGTTTGATTGTTATTTTGGGTTAATACCCAAGCAATCGGTCTTGGAATAATGGTTTGTACCATCGCAAAATAAGCTTCGTTTGACGATATTTTTTCAAAGTTAATGTTCATTGTTATTCCAAAAAATGAATGGTTTAGTTGAATTTTTACGGTTTAGTTTGATCTTGAAATTCTTCAGGAAACTGCAAAATAAGTTTAGTTGGCTGATGTTTTTTCAAAGTTAATGTTCATTATTATCCCCAAAAAAAATGAATGGGTTAGTTGAATTTAAATGGATTAGTTTGATCTTGAAATTCTTCAGACATCTGAGAAATAAGTGTTTGATTCACTATTTTCTCACGACGCATTAACATAAGTTGTAAGTCAGCTTTTGATCGGCTGTGGCCATCAAATAAAGCCGCTAACGTTTTGTCTCGTTTATGCACTAACTCGTATATTTCACCGTAACGTTCATGGTGAGTTTTTTCGGTTTCATCAATTATTTGTTTAAAATCGTTTAAAGCATTTTTACAATAAAGATCCAGAGCTTGTGTTTTTATTTTTTTAAATAGTTTCCAGTCGGATTCTTTCATTTTTTCTCCTGTCACTTTTATTGATTAGCACTCAAAAAAAAGCCCCATTAATTATTGTATTAATAGGGCTCATGTTTAATCTTTAATTATTTTTTTGCTGCTGCTTTAGCAAATAATGCCGCCATTGTATTAGCTGGTGCTTGTTGCTGTTGTTGACGGTTATGGTTTTGACTGCTTCTAGCGCCACCTCTAGCCGGTTTGTTATCACTTGTTTTTTCAGCTAGGTTAGCGTCATCATCTAAACGCATAGTTAATGCTATGCGTTTACGCGCGGCATCTATTTCCATTACTTTTACTTTTACAATTTGCCCAGCTTTTAAAACTTTGCTTGGATCATCTACAAACGTGTGGCTTATTGCAGATATATGCACTAAACCGTCTTGATGAACCCCTATATCTACAAACGCCCCAAAGTTGGTTACGTTGGTAACCACCCCTTCTAATATCATATTCAGTTTAAGATCTTTTATTTCTTCTACTGAATCATCAAAGGTAACCGTTTTAAACTCGGGTCTTGGATCACGCCCGGGTTTTTCTAATTCTTTTAGAATGTCTTTAATTGTGAGTTCACCAATCTGATCGTTGGCAAATTCTTTGGGGTTAATACTGCGTAAAAAAGCACTATCTCCCACAATCTGACTGATCGTTTTGTTATTTTTGTTTAGAATTGATTCAATCACCGCATACGCTTCAGGATGCACTGATGAGTTATCCAGTGGGTTTGATCCGTTAACAATTTTTAAGAATCCCGCTGCTTGCTCAAACGCTTTTGCGCCTAAACGTGGCACGTCTAATAACTGTTTTCTGTTATCAAATTGGCCAATTTTGTGTCTAAATGCAACGATCTGCTTGGCAACTGAGCTGGTTAACCCCGATACTCTAGTTAATAATGGCTCAGATGCGGTGTTTAAATCCACACCTACGCCGTTTACACAATCTTCTACTACCGCATCAAGTGAACGCGCTAACGCAACTTGCGAAACGTCATGCTGATATTGTCCAACACCAATGGCTTTAGGGTCAATTTTCACTAACTCTGCTAATGGATCTTGTAAGCGTTTGGCAATTGAAATCGCACCACGTATGGTCACGTCTAAATCTGGAAATTCACGTGCGGCAAATTCACTGGCCGAATAGACAGATGCACCGGCTTCAGATACAACAATTTTATTAAGAGTTAAATTGCTGTTTTGTTTGATTAGCTCAGTGACTAATTTGTCAGTTTCACGCGAGGCAGTACCATTACCAATTGCCACTAAATCCACTTCGTATTTACGACATAACAGCGCTAATACTTCGATGGCTTGTTGCCATTGGTTTTGCGGTTGATGTGGGTAAATAACCCCATGTTCGGCGATATCGCCGCTATCTTTCACAACTACTACTTTAACACCGGATCTGAATCCAGGATCTAAACCTAATGTGGTTCTTGCCCCAGCTGGAGCGGCTAATAATAAGTCTTTTAAGTTTTTGGCAAATACAGATATCGCGTCATCTTCGGCCTTTTGGCGTAATTTACCAACAAGATCGGTCTCAATGTGCGATAAAAGCTTAACGCGCCATGTCCAACGGACCACTTGCATTAACCACGCATCAGCGGGGCGGGATTCATTTTTAAGTTTAAAATGATCACAAATCATGCTTTCACAAGTGCCACTTTCACGGGCAGGTTCGCCGTCTAAGCCCAGTTGAAACTGTAAAATACCTTCGTTACGGCCACGAAAAACAGCTAATGCACGATGGCTTGGCATCGTTTTAAGTTTTTCGGTGTGTTCAAAGTAATCACGAAATTTCTCGCCTTCTTCTTCTTTGCCTGGAATCACAGCAACAATCACTTCAGAAGAACGATCTAAATAGTTACGAACGTTGCCAATTAAGGTCGCATCTTCGGCGAAACGCTCCATTAATATAAAACGAGCACCATCTAATGCCGCTTTAGTTGTATCGATTTTATGTTCAGTACTAAAGTAGTTAGCCGCTTGTTCTTCTGGGTTTAGCATTGGGTCGTTAAATAAGGCATCAGCTAAAGGTTGAAGGCCTGCTTCAATTGCAATTTGTGCTTTGGTGCGACGTTTTATTTTGTATGGCAGATATAAATCTTCAAGCTGGGTTTTGCTTTCTGCGCTTAAGAATGCATTTTTAAGGGCGTCGGTTAGTTTGCCTTGTGATTCCACGGAATCGATAATTGTTTGCCTGCGATCTTCTAATTCACGTAAATAAAGAAAACCTTATACAAGCGCACGAAGTTCTACATATTCTAATCCTACAGTGGCTTACTTACGTAAACGTAAAATAAAAAAAACGGTTGATCCGTCGTCTAACATTTGAACCGCTTGGCTTACTTGTATTACTTTGACATTAAGTTCATTTGCTATGGCGTTTATTATTTTATCTGACATATAAATACTAACTCTATAATAATAGGTGGCTAAAATTCACGATATTGAGGTTAATATCGTGAAAATACTGTTAAATATATTCTTTGGTTATGTTAACTATTTTTGTTGCTGTTCTGATTAATTATTAATTCAACTAATTAGTTTTCTCTAAGAGCAACAACAATGTTAAACATAGCCATTTCTTTAATTGATTGGTAATTCAAATATTGTTGATAAATCGCTGTCTTTAAAGCTGTAATGTTGATTACACATTTGGCAATCAATACTGATTTTTCCCTGTTCTTGAATTAATGCTTTTGCGTCTTCGTAACCTAAATTTAATACAGCGTTTTCACAGCGCTCACGTGAACAACCACATTTAAAAGATAACGGTTGAGCTTCAAAAGTACGTACTTCTTCTTCGTGGAACAATCGATATAAAATTTCTTGATTGGATAACGACAAAAGCTCGTCATCTTTTAATGTAGAAAATAAATGCGAGACTCGATTATAGGTTTCATCTTCAATTGTTAATGAGCTGTTGTCCGCAGATAATGGCATTGCTTGAATCATCATTGCGCTGGCTTGTGTGTTATTAACTGATAAATGAAAACGTGTTTTGATTTGCTCTGATTGATAATAATAATCTTCAATACCCGCCGCAATATTGTTTTCATTTAAAACAATTAATGATTGGTATGATTTACCTGAAAGCGGCTCTAACGTTAAAGCTAAGGTACCGTTTTTAAAAAGAGGTTCATCTTCGTCGAAATTGTCGTTAAAATGACAGATTGCCCGGACAAATTCTTGGTTTTTGCATTCGGCCATCATTAATGTGACTTGACCTTCACTACGAGCTTGTAAGATCAGACTGCCTTCAAACTTTAAAGTGGAGCTTAGTGCTGTGACTGACGCTAAAAATTGACCCAAACAATGTTTTATTTTGTCTGGATAATTGTGTTTGCTGATTACGTCTTGGTAAGCCTGGTTTAAGTGCACAACTTGACCACGAATGGCAGAATTGTCGAAGATGAATTTTTGTGACTGATCTAAATTTTTCATAATTAAAATAGTTATCTGTATTAAAGGTTAATAGTCGTAAGTAATCGTGCGCTTAATAGCTGTGTTTGGTTTTTAAAATATCACGACGTTGTTTATTGTCGGGACGTTTCTGCAGTAAAAATTAATAGCTGTGTTTGGTTTTTAAAATATCACGACGTTGTTTTTTGTCATGACGTTTCTGCAGTTAAAATTAATAATTGTGTTTGGTTTTTAAAATATCACGACGTTGTTTTTTGTCAGGACGTTTTTGTGGGGCTAAAATTTGGGCGTTCATGTCTTTGCGGTTTTTCGCTTCGATAGTTCTTTTTTCAATACTTTGTTGGCTTTCTTCGTATAATTCTTGAGCAAGTGGGGCGCTTAAACGTTTGCCACAAACTTTTAATACAGTAATAGTTTTTTCATCTAAACCTTGGCGTAATTTAATTTCTTTGCCAATTTCAACGATTCGGCTCGCTTTGACTCGGCTACCTTCATAATGCACTTTACCGCCTTCAACACTTTGTTTAGCAAGCGCTCTTGTTTTATAAAAACGAGCGGCCCATAACCATTTATCGATGCGTATTTTTAAAGTTTCTTGTATTTCTTTACTCATTTATTAACTCCAGTAACGAGTTTAATTGGATAAACGAGGTTGATTTCGTTTTATTGGGTTGTGTGCTATCGGGTTTTAAAATACTAAATACTTGTTTGACCCCCATTTGTTTTGCTTTTTGGCAAATAGGCAAACTGTCATCTATAAAAATACAATTATTGAGATTAGTGCATAACGTTGTTTCTAGATGATGCCAAAATTCAGGGTGTTCTTTTGAAAATCCAAAATCGTGTGCACTTATGATTTTGTCAAACCATTTTGTGACGTTGGTTTGTTCGTCTTTAATTTTAATGCTGTCACGATGAGCATTGGTGGTCATAATCACTTTAACCGGTAATGTTTGTAATTTTTCTAAAAACTGTAAAGCACCGGGTAAAAATGCAATTTTATGATTAATCGATTGTTTTAGCTCGATGATATTTAAACTTAACTCGTCTCGCCAAAAATCTAAACAATACCAATTTAAATGACCTTCATGTGCTTGGAATCGAACATTTAACTGCTGTTCACATTCTTTTAACGTTAGATCGTGTTTTTTAGCGTATTGTTCAATAACTGTGTTTTTCCAAAAATAGTTATCAAAATGTAAGTCTAATAAGGTGCCGTCCATATCTAACAAGATATAATCGATCGATTGCCAGTCTATTTTTGCAGTTAACTTAGTTTGTGTCATAGGATTCAATTTCAAGGTTTTAATCTTACAAAATTCATTAGATATATAGCATTTTATTTCTTATGTGATTTCTTAATTATCTCATATTATCAATTTAGATAACGTTTTAGCGTTTACGTGATTTTTTAATCATCTCATAAGCGGTTTGAATTTCTTGAGTTTTTTCTTTAGCCAGTTGCATCATCTCTTGAGGTAAACCTTTTGCCACCAATTTGTCTGGATGATGTTGGTTCATTAATCTGCGATAAGCCTTTTTAATATCAGGCAGACTGCTTGTTTTTTTAACCCCTAAGCTTGCATAAGCTTTGTCTAAAAGCTGGGTATCGTTAAAAAACGAGGTTTTTTGATGGCCTTGTTGTCTGTTTTGTTGTTGGTATTGTCGGCGCGATTTATTAAATTGTTGTTGGGCATATACCCGTTGGTTAATTAATTCAAATTGTAATTTATTGATGTTTAAATATTGGCAGATGCTTTGTAAAACAATTCGTTCGGAGCTGTGTAATTTGCCGTCACTGTATGCCGTTTGTAATTGTATTTCTAAAAATATTTGAGTTAACGACGATCGTCTACCCATAGAGTCACGTAATTCAGACAAAATTTCGCTGATATCAAAATCATTTGTTTTACCCTGAGTAAATAATTTCATCGCTTCCATGCGTTGTGTTTCATTTAAACCCATTTGAGTCATAACACTTCTGGCGGCTTGTAATTCGTGTTCACTTACACGTCCGTCGGCTTTGGCTAGTTTACCCATCACTAAAAATGTGGCTTGAAAAAACACCGCTTGCATAACTCCACGCTGGGGAATACTTCCAGCAAATGGGTCTTTTGTCTGTTGTAAAGACCGGTCAAAAATATGCCCAACTATTAAACCTAAAATTAGACCAGGGATGTGACCGGAATATAAACCAATGCCACCGCCGATTAGTTTTCCAAAAATTTGCATGAAACCTCGCTTAAAAGATGTTTAGCGTATTGAAATTCTGTAAGATACAACACTCTATACCAATACTTTATCACAACCTTTTGCCTATGTGTTTGATGCGTTATCTATTATCGATGAGTTTTCTGTTAGTTTGTGCAAGTGCCAGTGCCAAAAACTTGGATTTGGACTTTGTGCCTTATACTCAATTAACTGACTCCCAAAAAGCTGGAGTGAGCAAAGCCTGTTCAGGTCAATTTGTGGATGAGTTTAAACAATACACTCAAGATGTTGCTGAAGGTAGGCAATCAGTTACAGCCAAAAATCAAAGTTTTAATGGGCAAAACTTATTATTAGAAGGTGAAGCTGCAATCATCGAACAGTCGATAGTGTTGTTAAGTGAAGCCATCGATTATAATCAAACTAATGGACAGTCCACTTTAAGTGGTGCTCCACAACTGCGTTTTGATGGGTTGCTGATTCAAGGTGAAAGTGCTCAGTTCGATCTTAAAACCCATACCGGTGTCATCAAAAACGCAAAATTTATTATCCATAAAAGTAATATCAACGGCAGCGCTGATGAAATTCGCCGTGATGCAGACGGTGTATTCCATCTAAAGGGTTTTACAATCAGTCGATGTAATCCTGATCAACGTTCGTGGTGGTTAAAAGGCTCAAACTTAAAAATTAACCCCGCCAATGGCATGATCACTAGTGTACATAATTGGTTATGGGTCGCAGGAGTGCCTGTATTTTATACCCCTTATATTCATATGCCGTATGACGATCATGCTACTGGTGGATTATTGGTGCCTTCGTTTACGTTAAGTAATGGCAAAATCTCTGAGTTTAACCAGCCGATTTATTTTCGTTTTAAACCTAATTTAGATTTAACCTCAACTATTTCGTTTTTAACCCATTATTCGTTGGATACAGGTGATGATAAAACAAATACTGATGATGACAAAATAATAGAAGATCATGGCTTATTAATAAATAATGAACTTCGCTTTTTGGGCTGGAAATATGAGGGTTCGTTAATCGCCGCCTATAGTAAAATGCCGGGTTTAACCCAAGATGATAATTTAAAAACTGACCATCGTTATTATTTGAATTTAAAGCAAAAGTGGGATTTTGATTGGTTTACATCGGATATAAATTTACATGCTTTAAGTGACGAGTATTTCTTACAAGATTTTTATTCAGGTGTTAATACAACATCTGCCGATCAAAGTATTAACAATGTATTTAAGCTTGATGGCAGTGTTATTAAACAATCGTTAATAGCCAATTGGGCGTTAGAAAACAGCGCTGAAAAATTCCATGTATTACAACACGAATTAAATACAAATGAGTTTGGTTGGGATATGTATTTTAAACAACATTGGCAAGAAGTGGATGAACGAAAAAACGATGGGCCTAATGCTGTTAAACTGTCTGATTTCACATTTCAATTAGCCCCTGCGTTTGAAGCTAATTATCAATCAAAAAATACAAGCATACTTAATTTTGATCAAGACGTTAAATTTCAAGTGGTTAATTTTGATCGTCAAGTACCCAGTAAATTAAAAGAAGAAGGTGATTTAACTGAACAAGTACGTTTAGCTTTTAAAGGCACTTACTCTTTGCCGTATCAGTTTTTAGTGGGTAAAACAGATGCCACTTATGAATTGGTTCCAACTGTGATGTTGCAGTCGGCTGTTTATCCAGGATTTGAAGCGCCGTTAGATATTGATGAAAACAAACAAAATACTGGTTATGTCAACGTTTTAAGTACAATTAAACAAAATTTTAAAATTCCTACTGCCATTAATGAACAAGACCAAATAATTTGGTTACCTGAGCTAATTTGGCAATATGCGCCTTTGGTGGATTCAAGTTATTTACCTGTATTAGATAGTGTCAATAGTAGTGCAGGTTTCGGTGTTGCAACACGATTTACAGGTTTGGATCGCCTTGGTGATACTAATGCTATTCATTACAGCTTTAGTATGAAATATCAGCAAAATAAAAAAGATTATGCTCAATTAAGTATTAAACAAAGTCGATTCTTTGAACAACAACGTTTAAATCTTAATTCATTAGAAGATGTATTAGAAGACGATGATGAATTTGAACCTTTTAGTGATTATCTCGTCCAAGCTAGCTTGAACCCTAATTCAAACAGTAAAATTACAGCCAACTGGAATTTCACACCTGATTGGAAAATTCAAACAGGGGAATTTGCGCTTAATTATCATTTACCTAATAATCAATATGTAAGATTTACTAGTTACAGTGATTATGTGTTAAATGATACGCAAGTTGAAGAAACACAGCTTAGCACCCGTCTATTATCATTATCCGGTCAATGGGCAGTTAATCATCAAATTGGTTTAATTGGGTATGCTAAATGGAAATTTGATATTAACAGTGAACAATCAAATGACTATGAGTTAGAAGAGATGGCAATTGGGGTTGAATATGATGACTGCTGTTGGGCGGTACGTATGTTAAGCTATAACAATTTTTTAGATGAAGAAGATTTGAATAATAAAATTCATTTTCAAATCGTTTTTAAAGGTATGGGTCTAATAGACCAAGGGTTTGATGCCACTATTGATAAATATTTACCTGCTTATCCAGGTAGTTTATTTGAACAGGACTAATATGATTAAGCAAAAATTAAGTGACAGGTTTAAAAGTAAATTAATACATAAAGTGATTGGTGCAGTGAGTTTGATTTGTGTGTCACTCTCTACCATAGCCCAAGTGCAATGGGTTGATCAGACTGAAGTCATTGTAAATGATGAAGTGATATTGAGAAGTGATGTCGAAGCGGCATTAATTGAAAAAAAAGCATTATTGATCTCACAAAATCAGGCTAATTTATTATTAGATGCTAGCGCTTTACGAAAAACTGTCACGGAAGAATTAATTGAACATTCAATTTTAACCCAACGTGCTAAACGTATTGGGGTGAACGTGTCTGATCAAATGTTAAACGAAGAAATTTCAGGAATTGCTGCGCGAAATAATATGGACTTAACCGAATTTGTTAATGCTATTGAACAGCAAGGTCAAGATTACATACGTTACCGTGAAAATATACGTGAACAAATAATGATTCAAATGTTGGTTCGATATGAAGTGGGGAATCGAATTCGAGTCAGTGATGCCCAAACTGATCGATTATTAACCGCTCAGCGTACTAATAAAATAACTGATCCAGAATATAAAATATTACATAAAAGATTTGAAAGCGTGGAGCAAGCTGAAGAATATTTAGCGGCTTTAAACGAAAACGGATTAAAAGACGACTCTAGCGCAACTGATTTAGGTTATCGCAAAACGTCAACGTTACCGCAACTTTTTGTAGCCAATTTAGATATGTTAGATGACAGACAAATATCAAAAGTGATCGAACGTTCTGGTTCTTTCCATATTATTCAGGTTATTGATATTAAAGGTGACGCAAAACAATCTGTTACACAACATTTTGCGCGTCATATTCTTATTATGCCAAATGAATTAAGAGACAAACAACAAGCGTTAGAATTGGCAACTCAACTGCATAAAAGAGCGGTAGATGGTGAAGATTTTGGGCAGTTAGCAACTACATATTCTGACGATGAAGGCAGTGCTGCGTTAAATGGTGAGCTTGGTTGGACCGATGGCAGTGAAATGGTTGTAGTATTTAGAGAAACCTTACCCCAGGTTGAAATTAATGAAATAAGTAAAGTGTTCGAAACACAATATGGTTATCATTTTTTACAAGTGACCAAACGTCGCCAAAAAGATTTATACGATGAAAATCTTAGAAACTTAGCGAAACAAAAAATTGGCGACAAAGCGTATAAAGAAGAATATCCACGTTGGTTAGCCGATTTAAAATTATCAGCGTATATTAAATACAGTAATGAAAGTGATGTTGAATTTCAATTAAACAGAATTAAAGATGACAAATAAAATAAAAAAAATAGTGATAACCAGTGGTGAACCCGCTGGTATTGGTCCTGATATTATTTTAAAAGCGGCAATGTTAAATTTTGATGCTTGTTGGATTATATTAGGTGATAAAGCTGTTTTTGAAGCACGCGCTGAACAATTAAATTTGTCGGTGAATATTAAAATATGGTTACCCGGTGATGACTGTCCTGCTCAAACCGCAGGGCAAATATTGTTATACGATGTGCCTGTTATTAATGCTGTAATAGCTGGGCAGTTAGACAAACAAAATTCAAGTTATGTGATTAAACTGTTAGAAATTGCCTGTGATGGTTGTGTTGATAAAACCTTTGATGCGATGGTCACAGCCCCAGTACATAAAGGGGTTATTTGTGACAGTGGTTTGAACTTTAGTGGACACACAGAGTTTTTAGAAGAACGTACTCAATCGCAAAAAGTAGTCATGATGTTGGCCTGTTCAAAATTAAAAGTAGCATTAGTTACCACACATTTACCTTTAAAAGATGTGTCACAAGCCATAACAACTGAATTATTAAGCTCCATATTAACGACCTTAATTGATGCAATGAAAAATCAATTTGGTTTGGTTAGGCCTAATATATTAGTGGCGGGTTTAAATCCCCATGCTGGTGAGTCGGGTCATATGGGCTTTGAGGAAATTGAAATAATTGAACCGGTGCTTAAAACGTTTAAAGAACAGGCTAATATTATCGGGCCTTTACCGGCGGATACATTATTTACTCCGCCTTATCTAGCCAAAGCTGATTGTGTATTAGCGATGTACCATGATCAAGGATTGCCTGTTTTAAAATGTTTGGGTTTTGGTGAGTCGGTTAATATTACTTTGGGATTACCCATTATTAGAACCTCTGTTGATCATGGAACCGCATTAGATTTAGCGGGAAATGGTCAAGCAAAAGAACAAAGTTTAATTTGTGCCATTCAAACTGCATTTGATATGGCAACAAGTCAAAAAAATTAAAGAGTGTAAACATGTTAAAAACTAAAATAAAAAATAAACAGTCGGGTCTAATTTTATACGGTATTACACCACCTAAAAAAGGCACCACTGTTGAAAAAATTGTAGAAATTTCAAAAGCACAAATTGATCGATTAAAAGATTTAGATATTGATGGTTTGGTTTTATACGATATTGCTGATGAAGTATCGCGTACTCAAGTTGAGCGTCCGTTTCCTTTTATGGAAACCTTAGATTGTTTTGAATACAGTGAACAGTATTTAAAAACGTTGGATGTTTCTAAAATTATTTATCGTTCGGTTGGTAAATACGATGATAAAAGCCTAACTAGGTTTGTTAATGACTCCGCTACTGGTGATTATTTGTCAGTGTTTGTAGGTGCGTCGTCTAAAGATCAAAAAGTAAGTTTGTCTATTAAAGAAGCGTACGATCTTAAAAATAATTTAGACTCAGACTTGATTTTAGGTGGGGTCACTATTAGTGAACGTCATCAAAAATACCACAAAGAACACTTAAATGTATTTCGTAAAATGCAAAATGGTTGTGAGTTTTTTGTCTCACAGGGTGTGTATGATGTCACGGCATCTAAAAACTTTCTGTCAGATTATTATTATTATGGCAAAGAGAATAATATTGAATTAGCGCCGATATTTTTTACATTAACACCTTGCGGCTCTGCTAAAACATTAGAGTTTATGAAGTGGTTAGGCATTAATATTCCGCGTTGGTTAGAAAATGAGTTGATTAACTCAAGTGATATTCTACAAAAATCTGTGGATTTTTGTGAACAGGCTTGGTTGGAACTTAAAGCGTTTGCTGATGAAAAAAACATTCCGATAGGTTGTAATATTGAATCTGTTGCAATAAGAAAAGTTGAGATTGATGCGTCAATCGAATTATTAAAAAGAATCCAAAAGAGTAATAGAAATGCATAAAGCAAGAAAACGGTTTGGGCAGAATTTTTTACACGATCAAGGTGTGATAGACAGAATCGTACGTTGTATTCACCCAAAAGAAAACGAGAATGTCGTTGAAATTGGACCTGGACAAGGTGCTCTAACGGAGGGTTTATTAGATGGCGGTAAAAAACTAGACGCCATTGAATTAGATAGAGATTTATATCCTATTTTAAGAGCTAAGTTTTTTAAGTATGAAGACTTTGTCATTCATGAAGCGGATGCTTTAAAGTTTGATTTTGCTTCTTTAGGGAAAGCACCATTAAGAATTGTTGGTAACTTACCTTACAATATTTCTTCGCCACTTATCTTTCATCTTTTAAAATTTACCCACCTCATAACTGACATGCATTTCATGCTTCAAAAAGAAATGGTTGAACGTTTATGTGCGGTGCCTTCTACTAAAGATTACGGCCGTATTACGGTGATGGTGCAATACCACTGCGACACAGAATTTCTATTTTTAGTAGGGCCTGAATCTTTTGATCCAGCACCTAAAGTGGATTCGGCGATTATTCGTTTAACCCTTAAAAAAGAAAAACGTATTGTTGATGATGAACTGTTGTTTTCAGAAATCGTTAGAACCTCATTTGCACAAAGACGTAAGACACTTAGAAATAATCTTAAAACAATCATTACAGCCGAACAATTAGAAAGTATTAATATTAATCCTACATTAAGACCCGAAAATATTACATTAGATCAGTTTATTGATATTAGTAATCTGTACGGTAAGATTAAAATTGAAAATGAAGCGAGTGATGAAAGTGATGAGATTGAAGATGTTAGGTAGTGATATTAAAGTAGAGGCGCAAGTAGAATACCTGCCGCGTTTTTCTGATGCTATCAAACAAGTATTTGCTTATCACATGACTATTACCAATAACGGCGAAGAGAGTGTAAAAATCTTAAGTCGTTTTTGGGAAATAACCGATGGTAATGAAAAAACTCAACACGTTAAAGGGGAAGGGGTAGTTGGAAAAAAACCAACTATCGCCCCTGGAGATAGTTTTGAATATTCCTCAAGTGTGGCAATTGATACCGATGTTGGTTGTATGAGTGGTTCATATTATGGCATGACCGATGCTGGTGTGTTAATCAGTATTCCAATTGAATTGTTTACATTACAAGTGCCGAATAAACTCAATTAAAATACTAAATCTCAAAAAGTTAAAAACTTAAAAAAGGTAAACAATGGCAAGATACATAGTAGGTGACTTACAAGGATCATTAACGCCATTGTTAGCTTTGTTAAGTGAAGTTGAATTTAACTGGGGTAAAGATGAGTTATGGTTAGTGGGTGACATGGTTAATCGTGGTAAACAATCATTAGCCTGTCTTGAATTTATCATGCGCCATGACAGTGCCATTCAAGTGGTATTGGGTAATCATGATTTACATTTGTTGGCCATTATTAATGATGTAAAAAAACCGGGTAAACACGACACCTTAGATGAAATATTAAAGCATAAAAATTGTAAAAAAATGGCGAAATGGTTGTATCAACAGCCGCTGGTTTTTCATAATAAAAAACAAACTCAGTTTATGTCACACGCAGGATTACCGCATATTTTTAGCGCTGAAAAAGCAATTGAATTATCTAACGAAGTGCATCAAGCCTTAATTAATAAACCGACACGCAAAGAATATTTCAAAAATATGTATGGTAATACACCCGAAAAATGGGATGAATCGTTAGTTGGCACAGATCGACTACGTATGATTACCAATTATTTTACACGTATGCGAATGATTGAAGATGATGGCACATTAGATTTAACTCATAAAAAAGGCATAAACAACGAAGATACAAATTCTAATAATGCACAGCCTTGGTTTAAACAAGAGCGCGACAAACCATTCACCTCTAAATGGTATTTTGGGCATTGGGCGGCATTAGAAGGGCATAGTGGGCATGATCAATTTATAGCTACCGATGCGGGATATGTGTGGAATGGTAAATTAAAAATGATCAATCCTAAAACCAATCAAATGTGGTTTTGTGATTCTAAATTAAAAATCACAAGCAGCTTCTAATAAATCACATCCTGATCATTAAATGTAGGTAGGGATTTATCCCGATAGTAATATGTTTGTTTCGGGATGAATCCCTACCTACAAAATCTAATAAAGCATATCCTGATCATTAAATGTAGGTAGGGATTTATTCTGATAGTAATATGTTTGTTTCGGGATGAATCCCTACCTACAAAATCTAATAAACCATATCCTGAACATTTTAATGTAGGTAGGGATTTATCCCGATAGTGCTCTGTTTGTTTCGGGATGAATCCCTACCTACAATTTAGCTCGATTCTTCGCAACAGTTTTAGCAATTTTATTGAGCATATGTGCCACTGCAAACATTGCAAAACTGGCGGTTACCGCTGTGCTCGATCCAAAACCCGATGTGCAATCTAATTTAACATTACCATCCATTTCTGATTTTGTTTTACAATATTATTTATCTCGACTCTTCTCAACAGCCTTCTTAATTTTATTTAACATATGTGCCACTGCAAACATAGCAAAACTAGCCGTAACTGCTGTGCTCGATCCAAAACCCGATGTGCAATCTAATTTAACATTTCCATCCATTTCTGATTTTGTTTTACATACTGTTCCATCTGACTTTGGATAACTTGTCTGTTCTTTAGAATAAACAAAATCAACGTCTAATTTACGTTTGGGGTTTGAAGAATAGTTGTATTCACGACGTAACCAAGAACGTGTTTTTGAGCTTAATGCGTCATTAAAGGTTCTGGCTAAATCTTTAATCTCAATTTGACTAGGGTCAGTTAAACCACCAGCGCCACCTGCGCATAACAGAGGGATTTTGTTACGTTTACAATGCCAAATTAACTGAGCTTTGGGTTTAACCGAATCAATGGCATCAAAAATGGTGTCGTATTTTTCAGCAATTAACTCACGTGTATTCTCACGAGTTAAAAAACAATCTTCAATATGCACAATAATGTCGGGGTTTATGTCTTTTAGACGCGCCGCCATCACTTCTGTTTTAAGCTCACCCACATTACTAGTGAGTGCATGAATTTGACGATTGATGTTAGTCAGGCAGATGTCATCCATATCAATTAAAGTAATTTCACCAATCCCTGAGCGCGCTAACCCTTCTGCCACCCAAGAACCTACTCCACCAATACCAATAATACAGGCGTGAGTTGTTTGAAAGGTTTGAAAAACTTCCAACCCGTATAAACGCTCAATACCACCAAATCGCTCTTTCATAACATCTACAAAACCACAAAAAATCAGGAGGCGAATTTTACATGGTTGCACAATTCAGGGGAAGGCTTGTTTTTGTCCCATCCAATGAATTGGTTAAACCGGTCAAACTGCAGTTAAAACAAATTAAGACCACATGAGTGATATGTGATTGATTGTGTGAGAGTTACTCAAAATAAGACCCCATACAGGTCAAAATGTTTTAATTAGTACTCAATGGATGATTCATCTATAGAACTGGGTGGTTAAATGGTAAAATAGCGTTATCTATTAAACTAATGACTATTTGGAAAACACATGAAATTACTATTACGCAACTTAGATCGTTTAACTACTGAAGCAGAGCTAAGAGATTTATTTGAACAATTTGGTAAAATTGAATATTGTACTTTGGTTATGGATGCTAAAACCGGCGCTTCAAAAGGTTTTGGTTTTATTGATATGCCTTCTGACGAAGCAGCAAAAAACGCGATGAAAAAATTAAACAACAAAACAATCGGCAAAAATAAAATCAAAGTAAGAGAAGCAACCAAAGAAAGTTAGCATATGACGCCACAGCTAAACAGTTGTGGCCGAAACTGCCTTATATTCTATTTTGGTTGACTCGATTTTTATCTGGGATTGTTAATCCAAAAAGTTAAAAAAACACTTCAGTAAACGCTGCATAAAAATGCCTAAAATCAGAAAGACTCTTCAAAAATAAAATAAGCTGAAAAATAATTTTAATATAATGTTTATTATTATTTGCTGTTAAATCGCGTATTTTGATCTTAAGGAAAATAAATATATTTGTAGCTTCAGATAGTGCTGTTATTTATATATTCTTCAAAGTTTATTAATATTGATAATAAACCACAATCCCAAAACTTAACTAAACACTTCAAGCAAACTCAACAATACGGTATCATTAACCCCTTTTTTACATAATTAGTAGATTCCCCTCATGCGTACACGCAGTAAAATTTGTGGTTTATCCAATACAAACGATATACAAGTAGCTGTAAATGCGGGTGTGGATGCGTTAGGGTTTGTATTTTATCCCCCTAGCCCACGTAATGTTGATTTAAACCTCGCTAAAACACTGATTCAAAGTGTGCCTGGTTTTGTTTCAACTGTGGCATTGGTGGTGAATGAACAAAACAAAGTGATCGATCAAATCTTAAAACAAACACAGGTGAATTACTTACAGTTTCATGGTGATGAATCTGGAGAAACTTGCCGTCAGTTTGGGGTTAATTATATAAAAGCCATTCGAGTCAATGATCAAACCAATTTTGCTGCGATTCAAGAAGAATTTTATGATGCGAAATTGTTGTTACTTGATGCCTATGTAGAAGGTATTCCAGGTGGTACCGGGCAAAAATTTGACTGGTCTTTAATAGGACAACTAGAAAAACCTTGGGCATTAGCAGGTGGGTTAACCCCAGAAAATGTCAAATACGCCATCGAACAGGTGCATCCTTTTGCCGTTGATGTCAGTGGTGGTGTAGAGCAGTCTGTGTTAATAGCAGGCAAAAAAGGGGTGAAAGATCCTCAAAAAATAATTCAATTCTTACAACAAGTTAAGGCGACTTAGACTGTAAAGTTAAGTGGGCCAGAGAATAATAGTATGAGTGATT
>JALJPK010000078.1 GCA_022968985.1 Pseudomonadales bacterium
ATTAGGAAAAACGGACACCCTAAGAAACAGAAATAGTACTTTAATAATAGAGTGTACCGCTTAACTTAGTGCCATTCAGATCTAACCCTCAGATTTATATACTGAATTGAGTGGTGCACTTGAAAGTTGAAGATGGATTGGGATTAGCCTTGGTTTTACTATGGGTATCTCAATAAGGTTTTTTTCTATATTTAATTTTTTACGAAAATCTACTTACTTTTTTCAATTAGATATTTATTTATAATATTAATTTGAAATTCTTGCATCATTTTCAGAAGTTTTTTTAGATCAGTATCTTCATCATAAACTAACTGGGCTATACTTTCTTTTATCTCTTTATTGGTGCTATTGTAATTTAAAAACTCTTGTTTGCTTTTATTATTTTTCATAAAGTCTGATGCTATAGAAAAAATCTCCAAAACTATCATACCTTCATTTAAAAACTTAGTTTTTATAATTTCATTTCTCGATAAACAGTTGTCAAATCCTTTTCTTATACTCTTATTAATTCCATTAATTAAATTTTTGTCATTTGATTGATTAAATATATAAGGAATGGAGTAACTAGACGCTAATTTAATTTTCGCACTTGTTGAGTTATCTGGGCCCTCTTTAAGATTCTTACCAATGATTTCTGTGACTTCATCTAGAGTGAACCCCAAGTCTTTCATATTGATTGCAACAATCATAAAGTCCCATTCTAAGAAACATATTTTTAGAGCTTCCCCCTCTTTTTTTTGAGAATCTGAAATTTTATTATTTTCACTTACAGAAAAGTTAGATATTACAATTAATATTATTAGTATTGATATGCTTTTAATTTTGGTAAACATGTTAGTTCCTATAATTAATTTCTAAAATCCAAGAGGGTCAGAGTTGTTGAAAAAACAGAATGGATCAATTCTCGAATTCACCCCTTACTACAGGGCAAACGCATGAAATCAAGTCACCTGCTTCACAATACTTTAGAAAAAACAACTACTGGACACCTTGTTATCCAGTCCTAATAAAACATAAACAAGCATTTAGCTCACTTACCTAGCCAAAGTCACTGGATCTCCAACGATAAAACTGTTGAAGATGACGACCTTCTAAAATAAGTCAAAATGCAGAGGGTTAAGCCTTCAGTTTGACAAAGACACACACAACACCTTATAAAAGCAAACTCTCACACACTTGTCAAAAGGTGTTAGTTGTCAGGGCAAGCCACTGACCTACATCAGACCTCAAAAAAAGATTACTTTTGACGTGGCAAGCCACGACCTACATCAGCATAAATCAAAAAACCATCAATCCCCAATCCACAAAAAAGCCCTCATTCATTTCTAAACGAAGGCTTTTTATTTTTAACTTGCTATGAACTTACTTCAAAATTTCTTTTGTCGATAATTCAATAAATGCATCTAATCCACTTTTTGCTGTGATATCAGATTTAACATCAGCTTGTGTAATCACAATAATAGATTTCGCTTTTAATGCGTCACACATAACTTGATTCGCATCGGCTACATTTAATACTAAGTGTCCAGCATCAAATAATCGACGCTCTAACTCTAATGCTGCCTGTGCATTGTCAGCTTTAATGATGGCACCAGTTTGCGCATAACGACGCTCACGTTCGTCATCATTTACCGCTACCACTTCATCAGTTGATGCGCCTTGAATGATCATGCCTGCACCAACGGTTACGTTAGTTAAGCGATCAATCACAATAAAAGAGCCAGTGCCTTTTGTTGTGGTGTAAGCATCAAACACGATTGCTTTGTTTAAACTGATTTGGCATACACCAATTTCATTTAACTCTAATTGCGTAGTGTCTTGTTTTTCTAATGTGTTGACATCGATTTTATATTCGATTTGCGTGATAGCACCTGATGATGTATTGGTGCCTAATTTGAAATCAAATTGTCTGCCAGTCGTTAATGGCTGCTCAATCATCCAAACCATGTTCGCTTGGAATTTATTATCGATGAATGGTTCTTGGTTAGGTTTAACAAACATGTCACCACGAGATACATCGATTTCGTCTTCTAAACAAATCGTAACGGCTTGTTTAACAAAAGCGGTTTGTAAGTCGCCATCATAGGTAACAATCGATTTTACTTTAGATGATTTACCCGATGGTAAAACTATTAACGTATCACCAACAGAAACTTCACCTGCTGCGATTGTGCCTGCGAATCCACGGAAATCTAAGTTTGGTCGATTTACCCACTGCACCGGCATTCTGAAGTCTTGTTCAACATCAGTGTCAATTTTAATGGTTTCTAATGTTTCCATTAGTGTTTGACCTTTATACCATTCGCTACGCTCTGAGCGATTTACTACGTTGTCGCCATCAAGTGCTGACATCGGAATAAAATGCACGTCGGTTAGATTTAAATCTTTTGAAAACTCGTTGTAATCTTTTTTGATCTCTTCGAATCTTGTTTCTGAGAAATCTAAAAGATCCATTTTGTTTACCGCTACGATTACTGACTTAATGCCTAATAATGACGCGATAAAACTATGACGTTTAGTTTGTGTTTGCACACCGTAACGTGCATCAATTAAGATAATCGCAACGTTACAATTTGATGCACCGGTTGCCATGTTACGCGTGTATTGCTCGTGGCCCGGTGTATCGGCAATGATGAACTTACGTTTTTCAGTTGAGAAATAACGGTATGCAACATCAATGGTAATACCCTGTTCACGTTCAGCGGCTAATCCGTCTACTAATAAAGCAAGATCAAGTTTATCACCGGTTGTGCCTACTTTTTTGCTGTCTGATTCGATGGCTGCTAATTGATCTTCGTAGATCATTTTTGAATCATAAAGTAGACGACCGATTAAGGTTGATTTACCGTCATCAACATTACCACAGGTTAAAAAACGTAATAATTCTTTGTTTTCGTGTTGTTTTAAATATTCATTAATATCTTGTGCGATTAATTCTGACTGATGTGACATTTAGAAATACCCCTCTTGTTTTTTCTTCTCCATCGATCCCGATGAATCGCTATCAATCACACGACCTTGACGTTCGGATGTTGTAGTTAATAACATTTCTTGAATAATTTCAGGCAACGTAGTTGCTTCTGACTCAACGGCGCCAGTTAATGGGTAACAACCCAATGTTCTAAAACGCACCATTTTATTAACCGGTTTTTCGCCCTCGTTAAATACAAAACGATCATCATCAACCATGATTAATGTGCCATCACGTTCAACTACTGGGCGCATTGCCGCACGATATAACGGTACCAATGGAATATCTTCCATGTGGATATACTGCCAAATGTCTAACTCGGTCCAGTTTGACAATGGGAATACACGAATGGATTCGCCTTTGTTTACTTTACCGTTGTAAAGATTCCATAATTCAGGACGTTGGTTTTTTGGGTCCCAACGATGTTTTGAATCACGGAACGAATAAATACGTTCTTTTGCACGAGACTTCTCTTCGTCACGCCGCGCGCCGCCAAAAGCAGCATCAAAGCCGTATTTGTCTAATGCTTGTTTTAAACCCTGTGTTTTCATGATGTCAGTATGCATCGCACTGCCATGAATAAACGGGTTGATGTTCATATCCAAACCTTCTTGGTTTTTGTGAACAATCAAATCTAAACCGTAACGTTCAACAATAGTTGAACGAAATTCGATCATTTCTTTGAATTTCCAATTTGTATCAACGTGTAATACAGGGAACGGCAATTTACTTGGAAAAAAGGCTTTTAACGCTAAATGCAACATTACAGCGGAATCTTTACCGACTGAATACAACATAACAGGGTTATCAAACTCAGCGGCCACTTCACGAATAATGTGAATACTTTCTGCCTCAAGCTGTTTTAAATGGGTTAAGCGATGATCATTCATACAACAAACCTATAAATGTGAAAGATATATAATTGGTGCGATTGTATCAATATCAAAGAATTATAAAAAGCATCGACTTATATTACTTTGTACTAGAGTTATGTGATTTTGCTCAGGGCTGAAAAAAAGGCAAAAAAAAACCCCAATATTTTCATATTGAGGCTTAGATTTTTATAAAGGTTTAAATTAACCGTTATTGTTACCAATTAATGGCGCTTGGCAAGCACTAAGTTTATCAACTTTCCAGCTATTCACTTCTTCCCAGTCATTACCTAAGATACCACCGGTATCACCTGAGTTTGGATTCCATGCCCAGAATGTCCAAGAATAACCTTCTTTACGCTCACACATATAAGTTAAAAATGAATCGAACCAAATATTTGATGCCGTACCAGGCATATCATATTTGATACCAAACTCACCTACAAATAAGTGACCAATTGATTGTTGGTAAATAAAACCAAAACGATCTTCCCAAAGATAAGGTAAGTTACGTGGGAAACCCGCCACTTTGAACCATGGTTGTACGTATACTTCTGGTCCGTATTCGTGAGGTGAATACACTAACTTATTGTTATAAGTAATGTTAATTGCATTATCCGTTACACCTTGAAGATTACCACCCCACCAGTATGAATCTAACGATTGCTGAGCTTTATTGGTGTCTTGATCCCCATTTAAATGCTCAACCCCTTCTACAATAATTAATACATCAGGATGAATGGCTTGAATGGCATTTGCTGCACGTTGCGCTGCTTCGTTCCAGTTTTTAGAAGTATCCGTTGATCCCCAAGCCGCTGCAAAATGTGGTTCGTTATTTAAATCAAAAGCAACAACTGCGTCATTATTTTTATAACGAGTCGCTAACATTTCCCAGTTCTGAATCCAATTAGCTTCGGAACCAAAATTAGCTGAACCGTAATCACCTTCCCATAACCCTTCCACTAAGTACTTGTCAGAACCACGTGAGTGCGAATCTAAAATCACTTTTAAGTTTAAAGCACGAGCTTTATTGATAATTACATCTAATAAATCAAGTGGGGTGATATTTGAGTCCGCGTCCATATCGACAATAGGGTTAGCAGTTAAATCGATATCTAAATTTTCTAATAAGATAGAACCATCTAAAGAACCCGCAATCACTTCATCGGAAAATGGAATACGAACTGTGTTAAAACCTTGTGCCACAATAGAGCTCAACATCTGATCAATTGTACGACCATCTTTCCATAAACCCATTGTAATTAACGCTCTAGTTTCAAAACCAAACCAGTTAACACCCGTTAGACGAACCGCAGTTCCGTTTGAATCTCTTAAGATACGACCATCAAGGGTTAACCAGTTAAGACTACCTGTTGTCGTTAATGAAGGAGCGACCCAATTAGTGATGCTTTCATTTGGTTGACCTAAAACACCATGTTTAGCTTCAAATGCAACATAATCTAAATTAGGATTTTCAGCGATTGATGGTACATCTAATGCTGACCTATCTAAATTACAATGTGCAATTTCAGCTTCCGACTCTTGTTTAGTCATACCTTTAAAACCAACATCTTCAATTTTTAACCCATTACCGAAGAATTCAATTTTATCAATGTAAATTTCAACATCTACTGAAGTTTTCGATTTTGCTTGGAATAAGAATTTAGTCGCCATCTTACCTTCGGTAACAAATGAATTACCTTCCATATCACTGTGTTCTTCACCGATAAAATCACCGACTGGAATGCTAATAGTTGTGTAAGCAGAACTAAGTGTGATTGGGTCGGCAGCATAGTTACCCCAGTCAAGATCTTTAGCGTAAATTGGCTCCAACATTGGAATAACTTGACCAGAACCTTTTACAGTCACTTCAATATAATCTAAATTTGCAAGCTCAGTCTCGTACTCTTCAAATACCAAGTTTGTACCAACACCAGCATACGTACCACCTTGCATTTTCACAAATAATGATTGCTGTGCAACCGCTTCAATAATGTTATATGGATTGATATCCAACCCTATTTCATTAGTGATATTCGTCAGGCCCGACTCACCAAACACATACCAATAACCACCACCTTCTGTATAGTTTTCACAGTGAATTGTACCCACTGCACCACCTAAGTTATTTTGATGATCATTATCTGCAAAGTCGTCCAATATAAAACTATTTGCTGTTCCGTAATCAAATATATGTGGCACTGGAAGTGGCACTAAATTTACATCACCTGACTGAGTAACTTGAACGGTATAAGGAATCGTTGGACGAGCACCTTCAACTGTTGGAATATAAATCACACCACCGGATACTTCTTGGCCGGTTGTATCAGCCAATATTAATGCCGCTGCTTTAGTTACACTTTCTGGTACGGGTAAAGATCCATCATAAGCATCAAGAACAGCTTGTGCTGATGAAGTTACTTCTGGGTCTACTACTGGTAATTGACCTTCGTAATCATCAACGATGTCATCATTAGTAATTGTACCAAAATCAACATTAACCACTTGAGTATCAATATTTTTCCCATCCGATACCGTTAAAACAACTCTATTAATACCCGTTATAAACGATGGGGCATCCTCTAGTAAAATTTGCTCAGTAGAACCAAGAATTACACGCTCAATTTTCCATACATAAACTAAATCATCACCATCTGCATCGCTTGCTACGGCAGTTAAAGTAGACTCAGTAACAATAATATCTTCAATCAACGGTCGGGTATTTTCTGGAATAACCACCACTTCAGTAACACTGACATTTACAGTGTCTGTCACTGTTGTAGTCCCATCGAACACGCTCAATGTAGCCACATAATCATTGACTTCATTGATAACTAAAACCGCATTTGAGCCGGCATAATCTTGTCCATTAATATTCCAGCTATAAGTCAAAGTGTCATTATCTTTATCTGACGCCATCCCAACTAAACTCAATACTTGTCCTGATTCAACACTTAAGTCATACCCAGCATTTACAACAGGGGGAGTATTTGGCAACACTACAGCTGTTACACTAATATTAACCATATCAGTTACAGTATTTATACCGTCAAACACAGTAACTTCAGCTGTAAATGACCCTGCATTGTTAATTGTAAGGGATGCAGATTGACCCTCTATAGTTTGACCGTCACTAATCACCCAACTATAGGTTAAGTCGTTATTGTTATTATCGATATCAATTACATCTACAAACAGATCAAAAGCAACCCCTGCTACCGCATTAATTGTTGATCCGGCATTCACACTGGGTGCTATATTTTCAACCACAGTAATAACGACTGAATCGGTTGCCTCATCTTCACCATCGGATACAGTTAATTGCGCAGTAAATTCACCTTCCATATCAATTGAAATTAAATGAGTAGGTCCTAATAATGTTTGACCATCCACTTCCCAACTATAAGTTAAATCATCACCATCTAAATCTTCAGCATTGGCATTAAGTTCAAACTCATTACCGGCTACTGCACTAATTGCATTAAGTGGCTCAATTGTTGGTACATTATTAGGAGCGGCCCCTAAATCTACTGATATTTCTTGTGTTGTAACATTACCAAAAGTATCCGTTACATCAACACTAACCACTTGAATACCAAACAACATCAATGTTGCTGTATCAAATGTATCTATGACTGAAAGCGAATCCGCACCTATATTCCAAGAATAAGATACGTCCTCACCTTCTGGATCAGTTGCAGTTGCCGTTAATACACCATCTAGATTCTCTATAGTAACAACGGGTGCTTGATTAAATTTAACAAACGTCATCACAACTTTTTTTGTTACTGTATTTCCGGCACTATCGGTTACTGACACTACTACTTCTATTTCGCCATCTAAATCAATTAAAAGTGGATCAAAACTAACGGATTCGCTACGAACAACCCCTGCAATTTCCCATGCAAAGTTCATATTCTCCATTTCTGGATCGTCAGCGATAATAGTATAAATACCATTATTAAAACCAACTGACATTGTTGGTGCTAGATTACCAAAATCCATGTCGACATTTTTAACTGTTTTATTACCCGTTGCATCTGTCACTACAACCGTAACCGTTTTCATACCAGACAACCCCTCTATACTTGGAGTAAACTCAGTACCGGTTCCGTGGCTTATATTATTTATTTCCCAAGAATACGCTAATTCATCACCTTCATGATCTCTTGCAACAACCGAATACACACCATTCAAAACACCAATAGAGTCAATCACAGGTGCTTTATTTTGTACAACAACAGGTTCTGGAGTTGGATCGGGGTCAGGATCAGTAATACAACCTGATAAAAGAAGCGCAGTTGAACTTGCGATGGCTAAGGCCAATTTGTTAAAAATCATAATTCTTCACTTTTCTAGAATGTGAGGGTGGGTAAATACAATACTTAAAGTACTTCCCATGGAATTGGGTATCTTAAATTCTTGGTTTTTCTTTATTAAATTTGATGAAATTTTCGATAAACATAATCCATTGTAACAATTTATAAGTCACATAAAAAGTGCTCGTTTTTTGCACAACGTGTGATTATTTATATTTTCATCCTTATTAATCTTTAATAGCCTCTATTTATTCCACAACATAAACATTTAATGTACTAAAACACCGAAATACCTAACATTTATCACTCAACACTCAACAATTAACAAACCTACCTATATTAAAAACCACTTATTTTACCTTTCAAGAAGCAAAAAAAACCCGACACATCTGTATCGGGTTTTTTTAAAGTCATCTAATTATTAATTATTGACCGTTATCATTACCAATCATTGGCGCTTGTAGATGTTTGATTTTATCTACTTTCCAAGTATTAACAGAATTCCAATCATTCATCAAAACACCACCTGTATCACCTGAGTTTGGATTCCAAGCCCATAGTGTCCAAGAATAACCCGCTTTACGCTCAGTCATATAATCGATAAACGTATCAAACCACATGTTTGAAGCAGAACCTGGTACATCATTTTTAATACCAAACTCACCAACAAATAAGTGACCAATACCTTGAGTATTTACGAAGCCGAAACGATCTTCCCAGATGTAAGGTAAGTTACGAGGGAAATTAGAATCTTTAAACCAAGGCTGAACGTATACTTCAGGGCCGTATTCATGAGGAGAATAAACTAACTTCTCGTTGAATGCAGGTGAACCGAAGTCAATTGTCTTATCTGCAAGACCTTGCAAGTTACCACCCCACCAGTATGAATTGACAGCATCAGGGTTTTCATGCAATTTCTCTACACCTTCAACAATGATCAATACATTCGGGTTTTTAGCTAAAATTGCTTTACCTAAGTGCTCTGCTACACGATTCCAGTTACGAGTTTCTTCAATTGGGTTATTTAAATGACCTGGGTCATTCCAATAAACATCAAAGTGAGGTTCGTTATTTAAATCCATCGCCACAACCGCATCATAATCTTTATAACGATCCGCTAAGAATTCCCAGTTTTCTACCCAATCAGCCATTGTGAAAGCAAACTCTGGGTTAAACCAATAACCTTCAACTAAATAACCATCAGTTTCACGTGAATGCGAATCTAAGATTACTTTTAAGCCAAGTCTTTGCGCTTCTTCAACAATCTTATCCATTATAGTTAATGGTGTATCAGATCCAGTTAAACCGTTTGCCTCTAAATCAATATCAAAGGTTTTAGGTGTATCTAAAGTTAATACTTCAAAACCACCCATTCCACGAGATTTCCAAATCACTTCATCAGAGAAAGGAATACGAACTGTGTTAAAACCTAAATCGATCATTTGCTGCAACATACCTGCTTTACCATTAACAGTTGCAATCGTACGACCATTTGCTTCTTCTTCCCATAATCCCATTGGAATTAATGCACGAGTCTCGAAACCAAACCAGTTAACACCGGTTAAACGCACTTGGTTACTGTTAGTATCATAAAGCTTAGTGCCTTCAACATGTAACCAGTTAGGCTTACCAGTTGAAGCAAGGTCAGCAGCATCTTCATCAGAATCTTGACCAGAAGCAGCTACAGGTTCAGTTAATCCAGTAAAGTCCAAATAAGGTGATGGGATCGTTGTAGGTGTACTTTGATTTACCATACCAGTACGAATATCATTTAATAAATGACACTTAGACTCGTCACGGGGATCTGCTTGACCTTCTTCATAGCTAGCAACTTCTTTTACACCCTCTTTTTTGTAAGGAATGTTTTCAATGCTAAGTTCACCTGTGAATTCAATCCTGTCGATGTAAATTTCAGCTGAAGTGCCATCTTTAATTTGGAAGAAGAACTTAGTAGCAAAACCTTCAGATGATAGTGATTTTTCACCACCGTCTTCACCACCTAAAAGAGAGTACGCTTCACCGATAAAATCTTCCATTGGAATAGAATAAGTCACCCAGTCATTCGTTAAAGAAATTGGTCCGGCTGCATAGTTACCCCAATCCGGCTCTTCTTGCCCTAAATCCTCAGCAGTTAATCCCAACGCTATACGATCAGGTTCAAACATTGGAGTTACGTCTCCAGAACCTTTTAATCTTAATTCAACAGTCTCAAGGCTCCACAATTCTACAGGATATTCTTCAAATACAATGTTTGTACCTACACCTGCGTAACCCTTATCACCAGAACCCGCTACCAGTTTCACATATAAGTGATAGTCTTGAACGGCTTCAATAATGTTATAAGCATTAATTGGTAAACCGTCTTTGTTTTCAACAGTTGAATCGTCACCAGTAAATACATACCAATAACCACCACCTTCAGTGTAGTTTTCACAATGCATGGTACCTTTAGCACCACCTACGTTATTTTGATGATCGTTATCATTAAAGTCATCTAATACATAACCTTGCCCATCACCATAATCAAATGTATGAACAAACGGTAATTCAACTAATACAACATTACCATCTTCATCAATTGTCACAACTTGTCCAGGAGGCATGTCTTGAGTAGGCGTGCCATCAGGAACTGGTGTGAAAATTACGTTACCAGAAATTTCTTGACCCGCTTCACCTTCTAACAATAATGCCGCTTTTTTAACTGCATCAGGAATCGGTAAAGATCCATCATAAGCATCCACTACATTTTGCGCAGCATCAGTTACGTTTGTTGGAGCAGGTAATTCACCTTCATAATCAATAACGGTTGCATCATCGCCTTCTGGCGGATCAATAATAACGATATCGCCATCACCAAAATCAACAGTAATTGATTTAACATCACTTTCAGATTCATCTGAAACTGTTAATACAACGCTTTGAGAACCTGTAATAGAAGAAGGCGCTGAAGATATCAACACGTTTTGCGAACTACCAATTAAAGTAGAACCCACTTTCCATTCATATGACAATGTATCGCCATCAGCATCAAATGCTGTGGAAGTTAATAATGTTGATGTGGAATCAATAGAGGTAATAACCGGTGCAGTGTTGTCCGGATCCGTAACATCAACTTCACCAAAATCAGCATATACAGATTTAGTAACACTATCAGACGCATCTGAAACAGTTAATTCAACTGATTGAATTCCAGTAATTGAAGCAGGGGCATTAGATATTAATACACTCTCACCTAAGCCAATTATCGTAGAACCTACTCTCCATACATAAGTTAATGCATCACTATCAGCATCAGTTGCTACAGCAGTTAAAGTAGTTCCTGAAGCAGTTGCAGAAATAATAACTGGCGCATTGTTATCAGGATCAACAATAGCAGCGTCAAAATTTACAACGATAACATCCATCACTTCCGATTCGCCATCGCTTACTTTTAAAGTTACAATTTTTTGACCAGCGTATGATGACGGCGCATCTGCTAATAACCATTCAGAGCCATGTCCAATTACTTCTGAACCTACCATCCAAGTGTAAGTTAACTCATCATTATCTTCATCAGTTACACTAGCGATCAATGCAGTATTTGTTTTAATAATATCGACAATAACTGGTTTGTTATTAGTAGGATTAGGATCAATAACAACCGCATCCTCAACTGTAATTGTTACAGTATCTACAACAGTGTTCACACCATCTGTAACAGATAAAGTAGCAATATAGTCATTTGCAACAGCTAAAGTTACCTTCGTATTTTTACTGTCGAAGTTCTGACCATTAATGCTCCATGTATATTCTAATGAATCATCATCAGCATCAAACGTTTCAGCATCTAAAGAGAATTCTTCCCCAGCTATAACTGTTTTATCAAAACCAGCATTTACAGATGGCGGTGTATTGGCAAGTGCTTCAGCTGTTACTGATATAGATACAGTATCAGTTGAACTTCCACCGTTATTATCAGTTACTGTGATTGTCGCAATGAAAACACCAACAGTATTAATTGCAATAATATTGCTTCTACCCGTCAGTGTTTGACCGTCATTTATTGACCAACTGTAACTTAATGTATCACCTTCATCTGCATCATTAGCAATAGCACTTAATGAGAAATACACGCCTTTCACTACATTCATATCACTACCAGCACTAACAGATGGTAATGTATTAGTTTGATCTGGTGTAACTGTTGAGCCAAACTCCATTTCAACTTCTTTTGTTACAACATTATTTGCACTATCAGTTACTTGAACAGTAACCATTTTAGTCCCTGTCAAACTCATAGAACTAGGGTCAAATGAAGAAGTTTCACTGTAACTAATACCACCAATCAACCAAGCATAAGTTAATGTATCTCCCTCAGGATCTACAGCATTGACCGAGTAAATTCCAGCCTCTTTGCTGATCTGCATAGTGGGCGCTAGATTTTCTTCTGGAACAGGATCTTTACCACCACAACTCGCTAATATGAGTGTTGAAGCAATGCCTAGGGCTAAAGCCGTTTTATTAAAAATCATTTTTTCACCTTTAAATTGATATAGGGACTAATTTCCAATAGAAATTTTATATAATTTCTGACGAAATAATGTTTTTAATGCACAATATGTGAACTATTTGACACTATACTTTTTATATCTTTCTTAAGAGGAAATAAACCCGATATTAAAAATACACCTCTAAATTTTAGAGGTACATTTGGTAACATTGAGGGAACAAAGCAACATTTTGAAAATTGAATTCACCTACTTAAAAACACAATCAACAACCTAAAATTGTTTATAAAAATAAGCCCATTAATTCAATATTTTTATTTTATTTTCCAATCAAGCTTAAAGGTACCTGCTTTTTTTAGTACTATGCGTTTCTTTTACCTATTTTCGACTTTGGCTAACCATGACTCAAACACTCACCCCTATGATGATTCAGTATTTTTCCATTAAAAAAGACCATCCAAATGATTTGGTTTTTTATCGTATGGGGGATTTTTATGAGTTATTTCATGATGACGCCAAACTGGCCTCTCAACTTTTAGATATCACCTTAACCGCCAGAGGCAAAACCACTGACAACCCTATTCCAATGTGTGGTTTACCGCATCATGCCGCCGAAAACTACATTGCTCGCTTAGTCAAAGCAGGTATTAGTGTGGCTATTTGTGAACAAATTGGTGACCCAGCCACATCAAAAGGCCCCGTTGAACGTAAAGTGGTTCGTGTGATGACACCAGGCACCATTACTGACGAAGCGTTTTTAAACGAGAGCCGTGATAACTTAATTAGTTGTATTTTCCAGAGTAACGATCAATTTGGTTTGGCGTCTATGGATGTGAGTAATGGCCGTTTTATTGTGAGTCAATTAACCAACAACGAACAATTAAGCGCGGAACTTGAACGCCTTAAACCTGCCGAGTTATTGATTTGCCCTAGCACTGAAAACCTAAGTAATACAAACTCCGAACTTGATTTACCTAAAACCAAAACACTTGATCCTTGGTTATTTGATTTAGACAGTTGCACCAACCTATTAACGGATCATTATAAAACCAAAGATTTATCAGGTTTTGATTTAAGTGACAAACCGTTAGCAGTGAGTGCCGCTGGTGCGTTATTTCATTATGTAACTCAAACTCAACGCGGTGATTTACCGCATTTACAAGCTATTTGCTATGAACATAGCGACCAAGCCATTGTGCTCGACCCTGCTACGCGTTTAAATCTTGAAATTGACGTCAATTCACAAGGCGAAGACAAATACACATTAAGTTGGTTATTAGATAAAACCTGCACATCGATGGGTAGTCGTCTATTAAAACGATGGTTACATCGTCCCTTACGAGACAAACACGCGGTAAAATTACGCCAATTTGCAATCGGCTCTTTAATAGACGGTTATCAATTTGAAGCGATTCAATCCACTTTAAAACCCATTGGTGATATTGAGCGTATTTTATCAAGAATTGCATTAGGTTCCGCAAGGCCACGAGATTTATCTCGATTAGGTGACGCCCTTGCTCGTTTACCTGAATTACAAACTCAAATTAAAAATATCGATCAAAAACTGATTCGCTCATTAAGTGAACAAATCGGCTCATTTGATGAGTTAGTAGATTTATTAGATAAAGCCATTATTGAAAACCCACCGATGGTGATTCGAGATGGCGGCGCAATTGCTCCGGGATATGACGCTGAACTTGACGAGCTTCGAGGCATTAGCACCAACGCTAATGAGTTTTTATTAAAATTAGAAAACGACGAACGTGAAAAAACAGGTATATCAACGTTAAAAGTTGGCTACAACCGCGTGCATGGTTACTACATTGAAATCAGCAAAGCACAATCGCACAAGGCACCTGAGCACTACACAAGACGCCAAACCCTTAAAAATGCTGAGCGATTCATCACGCAAGAGTTAAAAGCATTTGAAGACAAAGCATTAAGCGCTAAAAGTCGTGCGTTAACCCGTGAAAAAATGCTGTACGAAGAATTAGTTATCACCTGCGCTAAAGATATTCAAGCACTGCAGCAATGTGCGCTAGGTTTAGCCACATTAGACACATTAAGTTGTTTTGCAGAACGCAGCATTACCCTGAATTTAGTTTGCCCAGAATTAGTAGATGAAAACTGCCTTAATATTGAACAAGCCAAACACCCTGTGATTGAACAAATCATAGATGGTGCGTTTATACCCAATGATTGTATATTAGATGAACACAAAAAAATGTTGATTATCACTGGACCCAACATGGGTGGTAAATCAACCTATATGCGCCAAACCGCTATTTGTACGTTATTAGCATTTACAGGTTGTTACGTGCCTGCTTTAGCTATGAAAATAGGTCCAATTGATCGAATATTTACAAGAATGGGCTCAAGTGATGACTCAGCATCTGGTCGATCAACCTTCATGGTTGAAATGACTGAAACTGCGAATATTTTGCATAATGCCACACAAAAATCCCTTGTATTAATGGATGAAGTAGGACGAGGCACCTCAACGTTTGACGGTTTATCATTAGCTTGGGCAAGTGCCGAGCAGTTAGTTAAACACACAAAAAGTTTCACCTTATTTGCTACCCATTATTTTGAAATGACACATCTTCCTGATCAATTTCCATTAGCTGCCAATGTGCATTTAAAAGCACAGGAACATGATGACAAAATCATTTTTATGCACAAAGTTGAACAAGGTGCAGCTAGCCAAAGTTACGGTTTACAAGTTGCTAAATTAGCCGGTGTACCATTTAATGTGATCACAAAAGCCAAAGAAAAATTAAATGAATTAGAGTTAGGTCAAATTCAAAATGATGCGGAAATTAGCTTAACTCCAAATAAAGTCACAGCTAAAAAAGAAACTAAATCACCAGAGCCACAAAGTTTTATGCAAAACGATTTATTTTCAACGCCGCACCCTGTTTTGGATTTATTAAAACAAACCGATGCAGATGATTTAACAGCAAGACAAGCTTTAGCACTTATATACAAGCTTAAAGAAGCCGTTAGTTAATTTAAAAAGTTCAAAAAAAGCCCGATTAGAGAATTTCTAACAGGGCTTTTTTTATTTTATTTTTTGATAAAAATTTTTAGACCATCCCTTTAGGGTGTCTTTTAATTAGTTTCGGGATCGATAATTGCTCATGCATTATTCCTATAACTCACATCCATGTGAGGATAAATCCCTACCTACAAATATCAAATCGGATTTTAACTAATTTAATTATTTAGCTTTTACAACCACAACGTTAGTTGCACCTTCATCAATTAAATACATCGCATGTAATTTACTCATCACACCTTTTTCACAAAACAATGCGTAAGTTTTTTGTGCATCGAGTTTCAAGAACTCACGTTTTAAGCTGAAAAACGGCACTTCTAATACTTCGTGTGATTCAACCACCAAAGGTCGATCATCGACTTCATCAGGGTGACGTACATCTAAAATAACGTAATCTTTTGGCAAGTCATCAAATTCAATCACATCCAACTGCGCCATTTCTTTTATATTTTCTTCTAGTTCATCAATATTTTCATGCACCGCATCATTGATCGCTTTTTCTAATACAGCAAAATCAAAGTTACCCTCTTCTCTTTCGATTTTATCAAAACGTGCTTTGGTGGTTGGTTTTTTAGAAATCACACCACAATATTCAGGCATGGTTTCAGCAAACTTATCCGTTCCAATTTTACGCGCTTCGTCAATAATGACCTGTTTGTCGCTTGTAATTAACGGACGTAATACTAATTTATTAGTGACCGAGTCAATCACATGTAAATTTTGTAATGTTTGTGAAGATACTTGAGCGACGGCTTCACCAGTTACAAAACAAAGGGTTTCATATTGATCACAAATTTTGTCAGCAGCACGATACATCATTCTCTTTAAAATAACGCCCATTTGAGAGTTCTCAACATTGGTTAAAAGCTCCTCCACTACCCCTTCAAACGGCACCGAAATAAAACGACAACGATGTGAACTGCCATATTGATCCCAAATATATTTTGAAACCTGCTTCACACCAATTTCGTGAGCGTTACCACCCAAATTAAAAAAGAGAAAATGCGTACGCATACCCCGAGCCAATATTTTATAAGCAGCCACACCTGAGTCAAATCCACCCGAAACAAGGGTCATTACAGTGTCTTGACTACCAAGAGGGTAACCACCTAAACCGGCCACTTTTTCGGTTACTACATAAAACTTGTCATCTTTAAGCTCTAACAACACGGTTACATCCGGGTTTTTAAGCTTCACACCATTAGTATTACAATTTTGATTCAGTCCACCACCGATGTATTTCTCAATATCTAGTGAGCCAAAGTCATGATGCCCAGTACGTTTGCATCGAACTCGAAAGGTTTTACCTTCAATTAGTTTTTCGTAATGCAATTTTGTTTGTTCATAAGCAGTATGAAAATCTTCATACTTGAATTCTTGTACATAATTAAAATGCGCAATGCCTGGAATTCTTGATAAGACACTGATCATTTCGGACGAATTTTTTTCGTTCTCTTCCAACATACTCTTAATCTGAAGATTGTCCCAAGTCGTTTGAATTTGGATATCTTCATCTAAACGTAAAAGGATTTTCTTCACGTTTGTTGAGAGTTGTTTCACCTTACGTTTACGTACAGGTTTTATTTTGATGCTTATTTCTTGAAAAAAACGAACGACAAATTTCATAGGGAGATATCAGTTAAGAAAAACGAGGTAAATTATAGCAGTATTGATGATCATTTTGAAAAAAAATGTAAATAATTCAATAACTTAATTGACAAGTGCATTAAAAATCAATATATTACGCCTCCTCTTGAGAGGGCAACCACTCAAGAGAAAATATAGATGATGCGGGGTGGAGCAGTCTGGTAGCTCGTCGGGCTCATAACCCGAAGGTCGTAAGTTCAAATCTTGCCCCTGCTACCAATTTTCTAAAATTGACTTCTCTTTTTAGATTCCAAGTTAAAAGTCAAAATAACTACTTTATTTAAAATACCCTGAAATATTAAAAATCCTATTGGGCTCTATTCTTTACCCCTTTCGAAGCTCATAAAATCAAATCTAGCCCCCCTCCACCCCACAAAAGCAATTTTCTAAAGAGGCTCTCTTTTTAGATTCTAAGAATAAAATCCAAATAAACATAATCCTCTGCCCACTCCTTTAAATATTGACATTAATTCCTTCGCTCAAATTTTCACATTTCTATTTACCCCCCCTAAAACACCCCACTCATTTTAAGTAATAAAAAATTCAAATCTTCTGTTTTCATAATAACAAAAAAAAGCCCATCAACTTTCGTCAACAGGCTTTTACCGTTCTCCCCCTTTTTTAATTTTTACTAATGTAAAGCGGATATTCTCTCATCTACCTTCATACCTAACTCCCGCATCTTGGCTAATTTATACCTTAATGTCCTTGATGATATACCTAATCGGTCAGCAGCCTTGCCTTTACTTCCATGCTCCATTTTGATGGCCTCTAAAATTAATTCAAACTCTTTATACTTAAGATCAACACTTAAATTCTCTTCAGCATTCACCTCTTGTGCAGCAGGTATAAACTCGACAACATCCACAGGCTTAGAATCGAAATAAGCTTCATGACTGACTGTAGCTTCACTTCCCACCTGCTCTTGAGTGGCATTAAATGCACTATACGACTCCACTTGGTTATGCACCAACATCTCTTCTTGTAAGCCCATATCCATTGCATTAATTGTATTACCACTTTGCATAATCATTGCACGTTGAATGGCATTATCTAACTCACGAATATTACCAGGCCACTGGTAACTCAACATCAAACCATGCGCACTGTCATCAAATCGAACCGATGGTTTATGCATTTTTACACATATTTTTTTCAATAAAAAATTAGCAATAGGTAATATATCTTCTTTTCTTTGACGAAGTGGCGCCCACCTTAATGGGAATACATTTAATCGATAATATAAATCCTCTCTAAATTTATGCTCACTTACATACTCTTTTAAATCTCTATTTGTAGTAGCAATCACACGCACATCTAACGAAATGATTTTGCGCCCACCTATACGTTCAACTTCACGCTCTTGTAAAACACGTAATAATTTTGCCTGTAACCCCACTTCCATTTCGGAAATTTCATCTAATAAAATAGTACCGCCATTTGCTTGTTCGAATTTACCCGGCATGGATTGATGCGCGCCAGTAAATGCACCTTTTTCGTGACCAAATAATGTCGCTTCTAACATACTCTCAGGAATAGCCGCGCAATTGATTGCTATAAATGGTTTGTTTTTACGATCTGAATATTGATGTATGAATCTTGCCAGTACTTCCTTACCTGTTCCGGACTCACCGCTGATTAAAATAGTTGAATCACTTTTAGCCACTTTTTTTGCCATCATTAAACAACGTTGCGCACTTTGACTAAACGCGATAGGGTCATCATAACTATCAGCTGGCTGTCCTTGATATTTATTAATTAAATTAATGAGTTGCTCAGGCTTAAAAGGTTTTAATAAATAATCCACCGCCCCTTCGTGCATGGCTTGCACCGCTTTTGTGACATTACCAAATGCAGTGGCTAAAACAACGGGTAAGTCCGGGCGTTTTTGACGAATAAACTGCAATAATTCATGACCATCAATACCTGGCATGTTGACATCAGTGACTACAAAACTGGCCTGATCTAATTTTGTAATGGCCTCTTCACCACAAGAAGCTTCGATGCAATCGATATTTGCAATGCTTAATGTGTCCACCAATGCCTCACGTAAATTATGGTCGTCTTCTACTATTAACACCTTCATATTGTTTCTCCTACCATTGGTAATGTTATGATAAATTCGCAACCAATTTTGTGGTTTCGAACTTGAATATCGCCTTTATGTGCCGTAATAATTGCTTTTACTACCGCCAAGCCTAATCCCGTTCCCTGTGCTTTTGTTGTAAAAAACGGTTCAAAAATTTTATTTATTTTGTCTTCATCTATACCAACACCATTATCTTTAACATAAATTTCCAAGCACTCATTGCCTGCCACAAAATTCACCTCTATTTCGCAACCTGAAATTTTTGCTTCACAGGCATTATTTAATAAATTACTGATCGCACTAATTAACGACTCTTGATTACAATTGACATAACAGTTATTCATATGGTGATTTACACGAATAGTGCAATCATGATTTAGACTGATATCACCCGCTGACTGTTCAATTAAGTAACCCAAATACCCGCTAGAAACCTCATCAATCAACTGAATTTCACCACGCACAAAAATAAGCATGTCTTGAATCTGTTGTTCAATATGAGATAAACGATTCTGAATTTTGCCTGCGAACTTTTGAGTTAACTCTTTAGATAGACTTTCTTTTGATAAATTGCCGGCATACAACATAGCCGCCGATAACGGCGTACGAATTTGATGCGCAAGGGACGCCACCATTTGACCCATTTCACTTAAGCGCTTGTGGTGATTCACTTTGTCTTGTAAAGCGCGGGTTTCAGTTTGATCGGTAATTAAAATCAACTGCCCTTCTTCGCCCAACGAACAAGTTGCAACAGAAACTAACTTACCGTCTTTTAATGAAATCTCATGACCGTCATTTTTTTGTGGTTGAAAACATTGCAAAATCACTTTTGACCAAGGTAAGTTAACTAATTGTGTACAAGGTTCATCTAAAAGATGCGCCACTAATTGATCGGCAGCGAGATTACTTCGCATAATACAACCCATTTTATCAATCACCACAACGGCGGCGGGTAGTATCTGCAAAAGGGATTCAAGCTGATCAGCAAGACGCTCTTTTTCAGAAAGCTCCTGCATACGTTGCTCAGACACCGTGGCTAGTTCACCGGATAACTCAATAACTTTGGATTCAAGAATTTGGTAGGACGTTGATAATTGCTCGCTCATCTTATTAAACGTTTCAAACGCGTCATGTAATTGCTCGACGCTATTAGGAATATGGAGATGCGCGGGGTTTGTCTCTAAAGCAAATGCAGTTGTCATAGTACCATCCAAATTATGTTGACAGAATTTTGAACCCTGTCGGTATAGATGAGGTAAAAGCAATGGCAGTGCCAAGTAATTTGTAAGGGGATGTTACTGGTTTAGGCGGTTGTTAATATTGTTTTTTGATTTAATTACATTATTAAAGCTAAGATCATATTAACTAGGATTGATGTAGGTGGTTTTTATTACGTTAACTGCATTAGTTTTGACGGACTGAAGCCCGACCTACAAATGAATTTCGGTTTTAAATAAATTGTAGGTTCGGCTTCAGCCTATCTTTTTTTAAATTAGAATTGACGAGCTAAAGCTCGACCTACAGATAGATTTCGATTTTGAATAAATTATAGGTTTGGCTTCAGCCTATCTTTTTTTAAATTAGAATTGACGAGCTAAAGCTCGACCTACAAATGGATT
>JALJPK010000079.1 GCA_022968985.1 Pseudomonadales bacterium
TATGGTCTTTAAAATAATTTTGATCTGCGGTCCAATATCCACTCACCGATTCTGAAAGCTGTATTTTCACTGCACCTGCTTCATAATAAAAGTAACTCTTTTCTAATTGAAGACCAAGATCATCTGGAACTCGTAACCCTAACGGATAACCAAAGGCCAAATTTTTATAATTATATTTCTCTTTTATAGAACCATTTTCAAAAAATATCTCAATCTTAAATTTACCATTACATAAATATGATTTGCGTTTTAATAAAATAGTATCTGAAGTAACAGTCTCTGTAATACTGGGTTCTCATTTTTTATGATAATATGGGTCCATTTAAATAATACTTTTTTTCAGACGTTCAGCTTCTTTTTCAAGTTTTATTTTTTGTTCACGTTGACGTTCTTTTTTAAGTTCATACTCACGTTTAGCTTGAATATAAAGCTCATGCTCATGCTCCAGCTCAATACTTTCATTAATTTCAGCTTCAAATCCCATTAATACTGCCTTTGACAATAACGAACAAGATACTAAAAAAAAACTTATTAATGCGATATATATTTTCATTTTCTCACCTAATTTTACTTAATTTATTTAGCCGACTTTTTTATTAGAAGATTTTTACTATTTTAATAATTGGCAGTGTCTAATGTATTAATCGAAGCACCACCGGAGTCTTTTTTAGAATCGTGACTGGACACTCACACAGTATTAGAGTCTAGTACCATATCTCCAAATGCTGTTTGCTGGACGCGACTCCAAATTTCTCTCTATTTATTTGATCAGTGTTGATGATTGAAGTGTTTCACAATTGACATTGATTAAGAGCATCATTGTTGAGATAAACAAGATGCTATTATAATCTAATAATTAGAATTAAAACGAAATTGTGCCAGCTCCTTTTTTAATTGCCTATAATAAATAGGTAAGCAAACCCAAGAGTAAACAACGACTCCAAGCCATACATAATTTGTAATTTTAGCAAGAGTATAAAATTCTAAATCACCTAAAATAATGGTTAATAAATTAAAAAATAGAAAAGCAGATATTAAAATCAAACCGACTTTAATATTACTTAATGTCGATATTGAGCTATTAAAGCGCCACCATAATCCTAAAAATAAGTTTTTTGATATTTTAATGTTACTAAATAAAGTGAGTGCAGCTTTAGAATTTGGATTTTGAAAAATAGAAAATTTTGCGTGGTATTCCGCCTCTTCAATATTGCCTAATGCAAGTTGCACCTTCCCCATTAATACATTCGCCTCTTCATCCTGTGCTTGAAGACGTAGTGCATCTAATGCAATTTCTTTCGCTTCTTTGATTTGGCCAATGTGCAAATGGTATTCACCTAATGCCGTTAATACTTCGACAGAATCGGGTTCTAATGCAACTGCATGATTTAAACAAATTAAAGCGTCGTTTTTTTGCTCTAATAATAAATGAACCTGACTTTTTGTTAGAAAAGCCTGAGTATATTCAGGTGAAACATTAAGCACTTCAATGCATTCTGATAAAGCCAGTTTTAATTTATTTTTATAAATAAACACTTTCGCTTTCATTAATAATAAGTGAGGAAGCATAGGTTCTAAATTTAAAGCTATACCAAGCTCATATTCGGCAGCATAAAGACGTTTATCGTTTAATAAACAGGCTGCAAGTAATCCGTGAAAGTGAGCATTATTAGGATCTTCACTTAATAATGACTTGAGTATATCAATGGCTAAGTGGTATTCACCTTGATGAAAAAATTTCTCAGCTGCAGAAAATTGATAATCTTGATTCATTTTTGGCTCCGATGCATATACTCAAATAATTGATAGCTGGTACTTTGAGTAAACACAGAGATGTAAAGGGTAAGAAAAAGGCAAGCTAAGTTAAGCAGCTTGTAATATGGGATTATTTGTTGAATTGTAAAGTATGTATCCTGTGCTTGATAATACATAAGTAGCCAAATACCCAAACCAGCCATTGTTAAAATACCTAACACGCATGTTATTACTTCGCGTTTAAAAGTACTGCTGCCCAATAAAAATCCGTTAAACACAATCCACAATAAGGGCATCCAAAAACGACCATATAAAGGTGGTTGCCAAAATAGTGGAACCAGCATAGCGGCGAATAAAATGATATTCGGATTAATAATTAAATGACACCAAACCCTTGCTTTGGGTTCGTCAATAATTTTGTAGCTCTGTTGATTATTTACCATGTTTTTTTAAAAACTCCAAAACATCATCGTATCTTCCGCCATCATTGGCATATCTCGCATAGTTTCGAGCGGTTGTAAGCCACTCAGTTGTTGTAGAACGAGTATTTTTTAGGGCTTCTTTCATATGTTGATATGAAATATTCACTTCTAATCCAGTCTCTATTGTTTCATCAATTGCCTCGTCAGAAGCGACATCAATTAAATTTGCAATATCAGCACCTGAAAAGCCCGATGTTTTTTTAGCAATGGCTTGAGTGTCAATATTGTTATCAGTGGGGCGATCTTTTAAATAATGCTCTAATATTGAATGTCGGGCAATTTTATCGGGTGGGCTAATGAAAAACATTCGATCAAATCGACCAGGGCGTAAGAATGCAGAATCAATAGACCAAGGCACATTGGTGGATGCTAAAATTAATACACCCTCATTGTTTTGTGAAAACCCATCAAGCTCTGTTAAAAATTGACTCACAATATTACTTGCATTGCCTTTATTGTATTCTCGTTTTCCTGCAAGCGCTTCCAATTCGTCAAAGAATAAAACACAGGGTGTATTGTTACGTGCTTTCTCAAAAATGATGTGTAATTTGTTTTCTGACTCTCCAATATACATGTCTAATACATCAGAAATATCAATATTATAGAAATTAGCATTACATTCACCCGCTGTGGCACGAGCCAGCAATGTTTTACCACATCCAGGGGGGCCATATAATAAAACACCACCACCCACTTTTTTCTTGAAGCGTTGAAATAAACTAGGTTTCTGAAAAGGTAAAATTATTTTTTTATGAATTTGCTTTTTAATAGCACTTAATCCAACGACATCAGAAAAATTCGTAACGGTGAGTTGATCTGCTGTTAAGTCAAAAATGGGTGTAACTGTATTTTTTTCAATTATTCTTAATTTGGGTTTTGACGTTTGTTCATCACAAGACTTGTGATTAAGTAGGGTATTTAATTCGCTTGATTCTAGTTTAGGGAACTCTTGAATCAAATTTGAATAAAGCTTTAATGCTTGCAGGTTTTGCTGCATAGCAATAAATGCTTTTACGATTAAAAGACATTGTTCGGGTGATTTCTCATTTAATAATGTCAACGCTTGCGAAGGGCACTGATTTTTTAAAAGGTGTTCGGCAATTTTGCAGGTTTCAGTGTCTTCCAAAGGCAAGGATAGGTGTGTTAAATAAGATAAAAACAGCTCAATCTTTTCTGAAAATGAATTGAGAATAAGGATTTTTGCCAATTCAGAAGATGGCGCACTTGTAAAAGCCAGTTTTAAACTTGAAAGTGTATTTTGATCCATATGGATATTGCTCCAATTAATCGTTGAGTATAATCAATGACATCCAAAAGTGACACCCACTTTAGGTTTTCCCACTTTAGGCTTTGTATAAACTTAGTTAGTTTTGACGTGGCAAGCCACGACCTACGAATTACACCTACAAAATGTAGGTCGCTGCTTGCTGCGTCTCATAATCAAAAGGGCACGATTCTAATACTCACGAAATAAATGTTAAATACAGGGCACATATTGAGCTGTCGAAAATAAAATCAAGACGTAGTAATCCACGACCTAGACAATCAAAAGGGACGTCCACTATTAATCACGTCGTCAAAAGTTATTAGTTTGCCCATGGCAAACCACTAAATTACTCTGTGTGCAGGATAGCTGCTCATTAGAGTCGTGCGCATTAATGCCATTTACTTATGACAGGCACAAATCAATGAACAACCAAAAATGATATCAATCTATTACTTGTGTGCTCTCTTGTGTGCTTTTTAGTCGGTACTTTTGAAACACATAAGCACCAATCATTAATATACTGCCCATCACCATTAATGCTATGACTTTTTCTATATTGCTGGACCCTGCCAAGTCATAAATTAATACTTTAATGGCGGTAAGTACATACAATACTAAGCTGAGTTTTATTAAGGATTTATAGCGTTCTTTTAATGTTAAGAACAGAACAAATAACGCCTGTAATAACAATAATATTGAGATAAGAATCGACCAATCTGCTAAGGCATAGTTAATGAAACCTATATAACTAAGCGCAAGCATAGTATGGAATATCCAATAGAATATAACTTGAGTGGCCACTTTTTCGTTTAAGAATAGAAGTGTGGAGTTAGTTGTAAAACAAACTAAATAGCAGACTCTTAATACCACCGATAATGCCAGTGCCATATAGATACTTTGTGTCAATTCCAACTCGCCTCTGATTTGTAATACACAATCGATAATGGCGATAGATAAACATAACACCATGGACACATAAGCAAACGTTAAGCTTGGGCGGATGATGTGTTTAAGTTGAGTGTTCATTAATAAATAATACAGCGCAATTGATGTGAGCGCTAGACTCACTAACAAATGCCCTAACACAGCAAAACTTAATGCAAACACTGCAAATATATAGAAATACGGGCTTTGTTGTAATTGTATTTTATAATCAGCCACAACATGTTTAGTGATACTTAAAATATTTTCAAACTTGCTAATAACTGTGATGGTCACAAGTCCCACTATTATCGCAATCAAACCTGGTAACTCAGCCGTACCTGTTACTGCTAACACGGCAACATACACTGTAGACAATACTGCACAGTAGAATAAAATTTTGGATTCTATTAACAATACTTTGTATTTTAGGATTCGGTGTAAAAACCAACTGATAAAAAATGAAGCAAAAATAGCCACTGGCAAGAATTCAACATACAACCTAGCGACTTTACCTAAAAAAAATAATGGTAAAATAACGTATATAAATAGACGTACCCATTTTGAAAATTGATACAAACTGGTTTTAAAGTTGAGTCTTTGATAAATGGTTAACATCAACCAAGCGTTAAACATTAGTTCAAAGTATCCGATCATTACGAGATAAGGCTGATCTGAGAAGTGGAATGTATTTACCTGTGAGTATCCATAAAACACCATAATTGCGTAAAATATAAAACAACTCCAAGCTAATTTTTCACTAAACATTAGATTGAACTTCAATGATCTGTATAACGTTGCACAGATGACAACTGGCATTAATATGAATGTCCAAGTATCAATTAGAATATAACTTGTATATAAAAAGAATAAAACAGCAAAGAAACTGATGCTTTCATTTAAAATGTATTTTTGTTTTTTAAGTGTTTCGTTATTTATCCAATTAGCTTTGATAAATAATGACCCGTATAAAACTGCAAAACTTGTCGATATAACCAGTAGATCAAACCATAGAGCATCAAAAGTGGATTGATTTAAAGGGTTTGATAGGTGGTTAATAATATTTATCGTGCTAAATATGGTTAATACAATAGGAACACCGTACACCACATATTGCAAAATACGCATTAAATCATTGGACCAACTTTTTAGTTTAAACTTCAAAAAGAAAACATGTCCAAGCCATAAGGCTACTAATAATTCAATACTCATTATCCACGTTTGAAGGTTTTGTTCGACATAGATAGGTGAAGTCACTGAGCTAATAATACTAAGTAATAACGTGGTTAATATTGCGAATAAAACAACAGGGCCTGTTTTGACTGAAAATAATTTAATGTTGAACCAGCATAAAATAATGGGTAGAAACAACCATAAAACAAAAGAATCCGTATACATTAATAATACTGAACAGACTAAAGATACGGAGCTAAATGAGTAAAGTTCTATGAAAAACTGTTTGATTTTATTTTCAAAACTTGTGCTAGTAATGTAGTAATGCGCCACTATTTTATACAGCGCATAACTAAATAAGGTGAAGATTGTCAGGCCTATTAAAAAACTCAGATCATTGTTTTTATCTAATTGCATAACCGTCATCCAAGCTAGGTTAAACATTGCGTAAATAAACAGTAAATAACCTTCAATACGTATCAGTGTAAATTGATATTTAAACCCAATAAACAACAGAATTAACGCTTCTAATAACCATAACACATTGTTGAATTCAGCCGGTGCCAGTACAAAAATAATACAAGCAGAAAGTAACGCGATAAATAAAATATACATAGGCGCAATGTTAGATTTTAATATATTGAATAATCGAACGGTAGCGATTAAAACAGCAAGCGACAAAGCAAAACAAAGCGCAACTAACCATGATTGTTCTTGTATAGAAAACATAGCGTAAATGAAGTAAAAAAGATTGGCCACTAACAAGGTTAATGTTTTTCGATCGAGTTTTTCTTTGAGCTGTAACCCATTAAAACTGAAGTAATATACAAACACAATAAAGGTAATACTTAAACAGAAAACAGCTAGATATGGATGAACCTGTGTGCTTAATTGCAAATAGTGCAACATCGACAGCCCCATAACAAAGGTAAGTTTACCCAGTGCCGACCATTTTATAGTGATGGATAAATACAAATTAACGAACATCAGCACAAATAAATAGACAAAATACACCCAATAACTTTCATTAATTTGGCCTGAAATAACAGGTATTAACAACCCAGCAATTAACGTAATGGCGGCCACGACTTTGGTTTCAAATATTTTGGCTAACAAGGTTGAATAACAGGTGATTGAAATAAGTAATATAAAACTCACAAACGGTGAGACTATTTGGTAATAAGGGCCGATAAAATACGCGGTTAAATAGTTAAATATGACACCTAAAGCTATGATGCTAGCAGCATATTCACTAAATTCAGATTTTTTAACACTAAGATATATACCTAACACACTAATGCCACCACCAATAACAAATCCCGTTATGGCTTTGAGGGTGTCATTAAATAGTGAGTAGAATGCATATTGTAATAAATAACCAAAGCCAAACGTTAATGTGATGATACCTGCTACCGTCATTAAAAATACAGGTGCTTTGCCTTGTTTGTGGTAAAACTCATATAACGAAATAACTTTATTAAACACTTCAATTAAAGGCGCCGCTATTAAATTTAATATACCTATCAATTGCATGATTAACGAACGACCTAATTTGTCTAAGATGGTTTCGTTTTTTTCGATTTCTTCAACAGGTTTGTTTGGCTTAATAATTATGTTGTGACTGTTATCTTCGACTTTTGTGTCCTGTACTTTAATATTTGCTTTTTTAGTGTCCTGTATTGAATCTTGTATCACCGATTGAGGCTGAACCCATTGTTCCTTTTTTTCTATTTTTATGTCTTGCTCAGGAGGTTTTGGAGAAATAGTAATAGAGTTTGTGGGTGCACTTGACTGTTCAACTTTCTTTGAGACATCTGCTTGATTAAAAACATCAACTATTATTTGTTTTTTCAAATCGTTTAAGATTGGTTGTTTCAAGTCGTTTAATAGTGGTTGTTTCAAATCGTCTAAATTTTGTTGCAACGTATCAATGCGGCTTGAAAATTCTAAACGGGTTAAGTTTATTTTCGTTTGGAGCTGCTCTATTTGCTTAGATAGCTCATTATTATTTCCACTCAAAATTCAATATCCTTGAACATTACATAATGCTTAAAAAAGGGGTTAAAGAGTGGCATTATTGCACAGTTGGCATAGATACAAAATTTAAAATGAAATTAGATGATTACTTTACATAAGGCCAAACAGCTAGATTTACAGTTAATCAATTCATTTATAACTAATACCGAGCAAAAGTGACACCCACTTTAGGTTTTTATCCATGATCATAAATGATAAAAATCAAAAGTAGCCTATTGTGAAACACTCAACAACTCTAAACCCTTATGTTAGCCAGATTTTAGATTATGTTTAATGATTCGGCTTTTGTGATTCGGCTTTTGTGATTCGACTAGGGTCAGTACTTCGGTACTGGCCTTTTTTTGTCACAAGGAAATGGTTTACTGCTTTGGGTTGTTTTGTGTGTCAGGTCAATATTCTAGACGAAACTGCAGTATTCGACCTCAATACTCGACCACAATAATCGACCACTATATTAGACCTCAATATTCGACTCCAGTAATCAACCCAGTATTTATTCGATCTCAGTATTTACCTAATCGTATATTTTAATTTCAGAATTATTAATAGTCACTTAATTGCACTTTCCAGTATTCATATTCTTTGATTAAATTAAACTCAATACGCTGAATATTAGATTCAAATGAAAAATCTTCGTTTGTATTATCTTGAGTACTTTCCATTTCTAAAGCTAATTGTTTTTTTGTTGCATACAATTTGGAAAAATCAATAACCCAACACACCGTAGCATTGTTTTCTGTTTTTATTACCGTTTCAAATTTTTGATTTTTTGAACGATGGTTGATCACTTCTACTGTATCAGCCATATACGGATTGGTTTCTAACGCCTCTAAAAATTTAGAAAAGGACATATTCTTTTTATCTTGTGTTGATAGGTAGGTATATGCTTTTTGTGATTGTCCATAATCTCTTGCATTTACATAGTTTGCTAAGACTTCATTTGCTGTGGTGCCGTACTCCAATAAAGGGACTTCAACTTCTTTTGAAAAAATAGATATAAAACGCGATAACATACTGCTTCTAACAACCTAATTATTAATAGATTATCAATCTTATTTTTTATTTCATAACCAGTAAAGGTTATATTTCATTTCTAATACAAAAAAAATACACAATACAAACCATGTTATGAGGCCTTATTATTTAAGTTATTAAGTCTGGATCCAAAGTGAGCTATGAGTGAATCTTGAGTGAATCTTGAGTGAGTCAAGAGTGAGTCAAGAGTGAGTCAAGAGTGAGCCAATAGTGATCCAAGAGTGATCCAAGAGTGATCTAAGAACCAAGGGAGAGAAAGTATATTAAAAACTAAAAGCCAAGTTTTAGGTTGTTTATTGCGTAATTTAAGTAGACAAGCATAAAATTGTGTTTATTTAAATCTACGAATAAATATATTATAATCTAAAACAAAATACCTCGTTTTAAAATTCAATCCAATTTCCACTGAAAAAAATATTGAAAAAGATAGTCAAAAAATGAAGTTAAATTGGTTTGAATTTAAGAGGAGGTTGGTAATAGGCTGCTGTAATATAATTTTAAACAAATCCTTATAAAAGACTTAGAAAAAGCCCTGTAAAAAGTTCGAGAAAAAGACTATCACCGCCAAGCCATCCTGACTTGACGATGAATAAGCGGTTGTATCATCCCATAACATGTCCAAATTTGTATATTTCAAGGCAAATAAATGATCAGTTGCAGTTGTAATCTCTCATTTCTACGTCGAATTACACAAATTTAAATCATGACTGAATTAATGTTTAAAAGTGAGTGTCCCTATTAAGTCTGTAATCTCACATTTCTACACCGAATTACACAAATTTAAAACATGACTGAATTAATGTTCAAATGTGAGTGTCTCTATTAAGTCTCCAAAACTCTTGTTTCAGTTATTCAATTTAAATATTGTTTTTAATATTTGATTTTCTAACTACTAATACAACAAAACCTAATAAAATAATGAAGTGAATTGGAATTGAGCCTAGCCCAAATAATGAATCATCTTTATTATCGGGTTTGTTTTCATTTAGATTGTTCTCGATACTCTCACTGCTACTATCAGTGTCAGAATTAGTCGTAACTGTATTAGTTTGGGTATCAGAGTCTGACATGTCTGTACTGGTATCAGAGTTTGTTGTATCAGTATTGGTATTAGAGTTTGTCGTGTCTGTATTGGTATCAGAATTTGTCGTGTCTGTATTGGTATCAGAATTTGTCGAATCTATATTAGTTTCAGAATGTGTCGTATCTGTATCTGTATCAGTATTGGTATCTGTTTCAGTAATAGTTTCAGTTTGGTCAGATATAAATATATCTAAAAATGCATGAGTAGAGCCAAGGTGAATTCGCATTTTTTCTATGGGCTCATCAGTTGAGTATTCTATAGCTGAGATAATGACAGACTTTGATGTTTCTCCAATATTAAATGTTAGCTCGTTTGTATTAATAATGTAATCATCAGCTAAAATTCCTGTACGTGTAGATATGTGTAGAGTGATTTGTTCTACGTTGGTCGCTTGTGTTCGGTTAATCATTATTTCAATATCATTACCTTCAATTACATTTAATGATTTTTCGTTGAAATAATAAATATTATCGGAAGAGCATGAGTCAAATCCTGAGTCAATTACTGAACCATCACTAATTACAAGGTTAATATTATGATGTGTATAATTTGAAGGTACAGCGTGAGCCGATGATACTTCTAATTGATAAAAACCAGCTTCTAACATTATTGAAAATCTATTGGCATCCATCGAGTAAGTAGGCTGTTCGCTTATTATGTCAAATTTATGGTTTGTTTTCATTTTTGATAAGGTTAAATCAAGTGCTAATCTGCCAGCAGTGGCTTCAAAAAATATTTCTTTTTCTTGGTCAACATAGAATGAAAATTGATTGGCAAAATAATATTTTGTATTATCCTCATTTGAACTGCTATAAGGGTCTACATAACTATACTCTCTATTTTTGAATTCAGATTCACAAGCTGTTTTCAATTTTGTAATGATATTGGTATTTAATGGGGTGGTGTAGTGACAAACATTGCTGTCTTGTATTTTATTAAAACTAACACTAAATGAATCTGTTTGTTCTGGATAAAATGTAGTGGCCTCAACTAAATAATCACCAGCAGTTATACAGTGATTAAGTGATTCAGTGCGCTTGCTTGAGTAATAAGAGTTATCTTGCACGCTGGATTGGATAACAACATTATGTTGTCCATCTATCTTTTTACTTAAATATAGACTGGCAGAATCTGAAGCGTTGGTTTGATTAATATTGATAGACGTTGGTTGGTCAACTGTAAATGCATAACGTTTCGCATAATAATCACCTGTTTGTGCCCCATACGGGTCTTGATTGTCGCCCTCTCTAAATATAGAAAGGCAACGTTTGTTTAATAGATCAGAAGTTTGAAAATTCAACTCAAATTCATTTTCACAACTCACACCTTGTGCTTTATCTACTTGAAACTCAAAATTACCAATCGCTAATTGATTTTGTTTGGTGATTTCAATTGTATAATTACCAGCTTGTAAAAATTTTGTGAAATTAGAAACTATCGAACTAAAAGGGCTGTTAGAGCCATTACTCACAACAGGGGTAAGGAAGTTATTATCTTGATAGACTGATAATAATATTTTATCAGAACGAGCATTTGAAATTGCAAAAGATAAATCACTGTCCTGGACAAGACTAAATTCATAATAAGCGGCACGTTCTGGATCAGCACCAGCATAAGGGTCAGTCATTCCATTAATTGAACTTTGGATTGAACAATTTTGATTAAAAGCAGAATTGATTTTTGTATTAAATATTAAATCAGTTGTACAAGCGGCATCGGATGTTACATCTGAAATTAAAACTGAGAATGTTCCTGGATCGTATTGATTAATTGTCGTTACTTCTAATGTATAAGTGCCAGGTGTTAATGATTTTGAAAATGAATTTAAACTACTATTTGATAATGGCATTGAAAATTCATCACCTCCATCTAATAAATAAGTATAAGTATTCACATTACTTGTAATTTCAAAATTTAAATCTTTATTCTCATCAATGCTGAACGTGAAAAATTTTGCTTTGTTAGTGTCATAGTGAGAAGGGGAGTAAGGATCCGTATAATTTCGATTAGTTGAATCACAATCTATATGCCAACCATCTTGAGTTAATAGATCCAACTCGATTGGTTTAATACAAGTATTATCATTAAGGTCGTTATATTGAATGGTAAAATTAAAAGATCGTATATTTTGATTGATTAGCTCTAATGTGTAAATACCTGCTGACAGGTGGGCAATTTCATAATTGTTACGGTCAATAAGGTTAATTTTATTGCCAGAAAATCCATTGCCTTCATGTAAATAATAACGGGTAGAGTAACTTGATAAATTAAACTTAATATCAGCATCTCGTTCTACTTCGATTGAATAATACTTAGCATTGTATTGGGTTGGGTTATATGGATCGTTATAGTTATCATAATTGATAGATTCACAAGAACCTGTAAATTGAGAGCTGATTTTTGTTGATGGGTTTTGATCAGTTAAAAAAATCTCAGTTTCACAACTATCCAATACTTCTGGGATATTAGCTGCGTATAAAGATCCAGATATGGAGCTTGTGATACTGAAAATTGAGTATTTTAAAAATTTATTAAATCTCATTGTTTGTCCTTTTTAATGTTACTTAGTAACGTCAGTAGTGTTTTTATTATTAATTTGTGATTTTAACCTGATGGCTGTTTTAAAACTAGGATAAAAGGCTAATACCGAATCTATAGTTTGTGTTGCTTGCCTATATTCTTTAAGTTGATAGTGTCGCTCAGCCTTAATTTGTAGTCCCGAAATATGATTTGGGTAACTTCTTAAAAATTGATCGATGTATTTTAGCGATTGAGCTGCATCACGGTTTTTCCCTAGTTCATAATATGACAGATTATAAAGCGCTCTTGAATTATATGGATTTAATTGAATGGCCTGTATCATTTTTTTGTAGTTGTCTTGTTTATATCCAGTAAAACTTAAATAGTGTGAATATATTAAAGTTGTAAAAATAACAGGTACAAAAAAATACAGTGCTTTAATTGAAACTGGAATATAAGTGTATGAATTTCTAGGTTTGAGAATTGGCTGTTGAATACGACTTAAAATTAAACTTATAAGCATACATGAAAAAAATAAACTTACCGGAGTAAGTAAAACAGCGCTGAGCATAGAGTGAAATAAAGTGGCTGCGAGCCCGACAAATAGCCATTTATCTGTATGATTGCCTTTTAATGCATTTATGAATGCTTGTAAAAGCAAATAAAATAAAATAAACACAAATACAGTGCCAAATATTAAACCTAACTCACTATAGATTTTTAATACTATATTATGCGGTGTTATTAAAATTTGTTTTTCATTGATATAAGGCGAAGCGTTTTTTGTGCCGGGTCTACCATATTTAGGGTGAATATATTCAAAATTATTTATACCCACGCCCATAGGATTGTCCAAAGTCATATTTAAAGTGTTTTTATAAAGTTTAATACGTGTTGAGCTGGCTGCAACAATGTTGGTTGATAATCCAATAAGCTTGCCTTCTAATCTATCGCTTTGTAATGAATCTGATAATTTATAAGCCAACATACCAAGTGTTAGAATTGTGCTAATGGCGAGATATAAAAATGCTTGTTTTTTTGTTTTTCGAAAAACAATTAAAAATACAATGAGTTCGAATGTAATAAGACCAATTATGGTGGCACGAGTGGCCGCCTCCAATAAAATACTCACGACTGCTATGATTGTTATTAGACAAAAAATAAACAAGGTACGATTGTTTGTTTGATACTGTCTTATCCCATACAAAACCAAAGCAGGAAGCCAGACATTAAAAACAGCACCCGCATTATTCATAAAACCAATGGGTGAATAATTACCTACATTATAATTGGTGTGACCCAATACATAACGTTCAAAATAAAATAATAATGAAAAACATAGGGCAGACCAAAAACACATTTTTAAAAATGTTACTTCAAGTTGTTTTTTATTAAATTGTTTAGCTAATAAATAAATAAATAACACCGCATTGATAAATCGTAATGAAAATTCAACGGAGGCCATTTTGTTAGGTGCCCAAATTATGCTTATTAACATGTAGTAACTAAATACTAAAATTAATAGACCAAGATAGGAAAATAGTATTTTTTGTTTATTATGAAAATAATAAATAATAGACAGGCTTGTAATAATATCAAACACAAACCATTTAGGGGTGTCGTAACTATAATAAAAATAATTTAAATGGATACAAGATATTAATATGCCAGCAAGGACAAGTAATAAACTAATATACTGATATTTTTTGAATGTTTTTTCTGTCCATGAGATATCTTTAATTTTAGAAAAATATGACATATATAAAATTTGCAAAGTCCATAAATGCGGTATTGTAATGAGTTTAGAAAGTTAGACAATCATTAAATTTATAACTAATGATAGAGCTATAAGAAATGGTGTATATTTTTAAGTTTGTTTATAAAAAGGGGGAGTAGCTAACAACAGGGAATGCTAAGAGTCTTTAAAAGACTATCACCGTCAAGCCATCCTGACTTAACGGTGATAAAGAGGTTTATAATATTAAGGTGTTACCACGGTTGTATGTACTGTTCCGTCGTTTGAAAACTGCGTGGAATACACTTCGCCGTTTAATGTGTAATGAACGGCTGAGCCACGAATAACCGCACGTGATTGATATACATCACCTGGTTGGTCTGTCATCTCAATATCATTAATTACGTTAATAGTAGCGGGAGTTTGAGAATAATCCACTTCGATTAACCATAAACCCGCCATATTTGTGTATTTGTAATCAGTGTCAAAATTGGTGTATCCCCAACGCTGAATGGGTAATGCAATTTTAAATAACTGATTGTCTTTATCATCAAAATAGGTGAATGCTTTATAATCAGAAGTAGCAGGGCTGTATGTTCTTGATTGCATTTCTAATGTGCCTAAAACAGAAGAGCCTGTGCCTGATTGATCATACAGTTCAACTTTTAAGTGTCGCTCATCTGTAAAACCTAAACCAACTGTTAGCTCAGTGTCTTCAATATTATGTAAATAAGTAGAGAAACCAGGGATTTCTAATTCTGACTCCATCCAAATATTAGTCGGGTCAGAAATATTAAATTCATAAAGTGGATCAGTATTTAAATACGTCACAATTTGAACACTAGTACCATCAATGCGAGCGCTTTTAATTTCTTCACGGTCTTTACCAATTGCCGCTTCACCAGCTTCAGGGTAAACATCTAATTGGTCGAATGTATTGTCAGTCACTTCAAAGTTACGAATAAAATGTTCAGTGCCGTTATTGTTATATTCGGTTAAAACCAATGTTAATACTTGTTTATCATTAAGTGTTTGTTCTTTGATTCTGAATTTAGATTCATTACCCCAACCTAAATTACCATCTACTTTTAAACTGCCTGTAAAAACTAATGTGTTAATGTCAAAACGATCTAAATTGGTTTTATAATAACTGTCGTCATCACTCATCCAGTTGTAGTCACTGGTTAATAAATAGATGGCTTTTTGATTCATATAAATTGAATGCATCGGCGCTAATGTACAAACGGTTTGAATATTACTTGGATCGTTTAAATCAATTTTTGTAATATAGGTAAAGTTGATGCCCCATGATGGACGATCATCTTTTGGTATTAGACAGGCATCAACGGATGCTAATAATTGTGTCGGTTTATCATTAACTTGGATGGTGCCCATTAATTTATTGTGTGGAATATTTAATAGTGAATTTTGAATTTGCTCAGGTGTGGCAGTTGAGTCCAAATTATTACTAAACATTTCAACATCGTAAGGTGAACGACGGCTAATAATAATTAATTCATCATTTAATACACGTGAATCCACTATGTGTCCATCTAATTGTACACTCCACTTTGCTTGTGGATCAGTAGGGTTACTTACATCAATTAAATCGATACCCGATTTATTATTCCACCAGCCATAATGACTTCTCATGTCGGGTAACTCGTCACTTAATGACGATAATACTAATAAAGCTTGATCATCTAATACGTCGTATAAACCTTGAACGTAATTTGAATAAGGGTTTAAATCAGTTGAAGCAATTAATTGACTGGAAGCAGGGATTTCAATCATTTCAAATAATTTTATTTCGCCGTTGGTGATTTCAATATTGTCTAATTCATAACGACCATCACACCAATTGTAATGATAATAAATAGGCGAAGATTTAGCAGAAATACCGGTTGCTTCTGTATCTGCTGAATCAACTTCAACTGCTTCAGGTGCATCAACTTCTACAGATTCTTCTACATCCACAGTGGTTAAATAGATATAATCATCATTATAATATTGCTCTTCACAACTTGTTTTTTCTTCGGCGCTGTTTTCTTTCCATATATATTGATAATCAACTTTAGGTTGTTTAGGTGTCACTAAATAACGGTTATCAATCACTTTTACCCAATCCGCTTCATCTACCCCTTCTTCAATTGTATTGGTTTCACTTGTTTTAATGGTTTCATCAACGGCCCCTGTTGTTGTATTGCCTTCACTTTGGACTGCTTCGGCGCTTACTGGTTGAGCAAAATCAACTTCAAAAGCAACATCAAAATCATAATAATTGCGTTGATATTGTTGTAACTCAACTTGAGCGGATATCCATTTTAAGGTTTCACTTTGTACGGGCTGACATAATCCTGAATCGATAACTTCATCCATACAATCAACGCTAATTGCAACTTGATCATCAGTTGTGGTGTCTGTATTAGTTGCGACTATTGTATCGGTATCGGTTATGTCAGTTGTTGAATTATTAAAACATCCTGTTAGTGCAAATGAGGATGCACTTATTGTTAATAAGATAGATAATGGCGTGCGTTTCATTGTTGGCTCGCTTTGAATTGAATTTAAAAGTAAATTATAGCTTTTTTTGCTGGTGAATATGTAACCGTATTCTCATTTTGTGGAGTATATTGTGATCAAATGGTTTCTAAGTTGTCTGTTGTTCGTTTCGGTAATGTTGAATGTTATTTTGTGGATTAAGTGGGATCAATCGATAAATATTCTTAATGCTGCTGAAAATCAAAAATTAAACGTTAAAGGTATTTCGCGCAGTGAAAACACCAACAAAACACAAACGATAACACAACCTGTTAGTGAGTCTGTTCTAACACCTGTCAGTAGTGCTTTAGATAAATCATTAAATACGGTATTAACAACAACCGTTGTTGATAATACTTTATCCAAAAAACAAACTAAAACGAATGGTGAGGGCTCTCAAACTGATAAAAAATTACTTAAACAGTTAACTTCGCTGGAACATTACCAAACACAGTTAAATAGCGCAGCCAAATCCTTTAACTGGGATGGAATGTTACAACATACAAAATTGATATTCGATTTAATTGAAAATTTAGATCAAACTCAAAAAATTAAACATAATCAACTAGTCAGTAAACGCTGGTTGGATAAACTTAGTCAAAGTAAACAAAATAAAAATACTGATTCTTGGATTGATGCGATGTTGCAGTACATCGACAGAAAACCTGAAGACCTGAAAGTGGGGTATTTCTATCTACAGTATTTAATAGAAAAAAATCAATTTGAAGATGCGTTGTCGTATGTGAATTATTTGCTGCAAATTTCTACGGATGTAATAGCGTCGACTAATTTAACCCAACAGTTTAATCAATTTATTTTAGACTATTTAATAGCATTAAAAAACGACAATCAATTAACCAGTGCGTTAAATCTTTTAAATACTGTTTTACAGTATGAAGTATTAAATATTCCATTATTAATTCAAAAAACTCAGGTGCAAATATTAATCGGTGACTATATAGGTGCACAACAAACATTAAGTCAGTTTGAGTATGAATTAGATTATCAAACACAGGTCGAGTCTTTTAAGCTACAAATACAAAATGCACCAAAAGATCGTTCAATTAAACTACGTAATTATGGTGGCCAGTTTATTGTTAATACTTTATTCGATGATGGTTATCAAGAAAATACGATCCCTTTATTAATCGATACCGGTGCGAGTACTTCGGTAATTAACGAAGCTATATTTTTGCAATATATAGACTCACCTAATGTTCGTTTTATTAAACAAATTAATGTTGATACAGCCGGTGGTAAAGTAGGCGCCAAACTTTATGAGATTGATCGCATTAAAATTGGTGAGTTTGAAGTGTTAAATACTCAGTTTATTGTATTACCTATGGCTTTAAATAAACCCTATCAGGGTTTATTGGGTATGAGTTTTTTACGAAAGTTTGATTTTAATATCGATCAAAAATCTTCAACTTTGCATTTAGAATAATCTTTTAGCTTTTTAATCCTTTAAGATGCTGACTTTCGAAAGTGATTCTTGATACTCACTTTGAGGGTCAGAATCCATCACTATTCCGCCGCCTGCGTAACATCTAAGGGTTTGTTCAAAATAAATAAAACTACGAATTAATATATTACTGTGCAGTTGTTTGTTGCAGCTTAACGCAAACATACTGCCACAATATAAACTTCTGGACTGATCTTCTAATTCATCAATTATTTGCATGGCACGTTTTTTAGGTGCCCCTGTTATGGACCCACCAGGAAACGCGTGTTTAAGCACATCCACAATAGAGTATTTAGCAGAATTTAAGGTGGCACTGACATGGCTGACTAAATGATGCACATTACTGTAACTATACACTTTGCAAATTTCAGGACATTTAACCGAACCTGCTATGGCTGTTTTAGATAAGTCATTACGTAATAAATCAGTTATCATTATATTTTCGGCGCGATCTTTTGCACTACAGGCTAATTTTGTTTTTAATAAAGCATCTTCTATGGGGTCATCTGAGCGTGGAGTTGTACCTTTTATAGGATAGGTATCAATTTGGTTGTCTTTTATTGATATAAACGCTTCAGGTGAATGTGACGCTAATACTAATTCTGGAGTGACTATATACCCACTAAAAGGGGTTGGGCATTTTTGTTTACGTGATTGATATAAAACAAAGCTGTCTAAATCAGGGATTTTGCTTTCCCAGCATTGGGTGTAATTAGTTTGATAACAATCCCCTTCTAAAATATACGCCAAAATAGATTCAACGTTATTAATGTAATTGGTTTTGGTGGTTAGGTTTTTCCAATCAAAATTAAACGTGTTGTGTTCGTTTGATTTAAGTTCAGGCAGTTTTAGCTCAGCGCTTAAAATATGTTCGATTTTGAGTTGTTTGCTGTCACTGCAATTAAACCATAAATACGATTTTTTTAATTTGTGATCATTAATACAAGCCCAATCATACAGGCCTAGTTGCGCTAAAGGTGTATTAAATGAGTGGTTTTTGTTTGGTTGTTTATCAATGATATCGGCTTGGGCTAAATCATTTAACCCTAATTGCTCTAACGTCGTATTAAATGAATCCTTGTTGTTTGGTTGTTTATCATTGAGTTCCGCTTGGGCTAAATCATAACTTAAATAACCAAGCCAGCCTCCAGTAAATGGAAGGTTTTGTGGGTGAGTGTCGTCAAACTCAAATTTATTGAGATAGGTGAAAATATCTTCATTAATCGTAGTGGTTTCTAATAAATTCTGTTCTTTAGAATACGATTTTTGGGTAATAACATTGATACTTTTGAGTGTCACTGTTTTACTGGGTAAACTACTAAACCAATCAAAACGCTCTTGTTGGCAACTATCAAATAACATCGACCATTCTAAATGTTTAAAATGTGCAAAACGTTGAGAAATATCGGCTTGATAAGGCAGTTCAATCAATGACATGGTAAAGTTCAATTACAAAAAAAAGGTATTTTACCTTTTGCATCCTAAAACTAGAAGAATAAGTTAAAAAGAATTGACATGAAATCAACAAATAAACAAATTGAACATGATGGTTATCATGTTTTTTACAAAAGAATTGAATACTCAAGCTTCGAAGCTAATAAAATAGTTAATAAAAAACCTAAAGCAGTGTTGTTATTACACGGTGCAGGTGTGGCGGGTGAATTAACTTGGTTAACGATATCCAAGCAATTAAAACAGTTTGACCTGTGTATTATTCCTGATTTACGCGGAATGGGTAAATCGTTTCCAATTGATAAACAAGAACAGGCTTTTAGTATTAAACAAATGGTTGCAGATGTGGCAAAAGTGCTCGAAGTTGAAAATATTGAATACACCGATGTAGTGGGGTATTCATTAGGCGGGCTGATCACTATGGAATTAAAAAGTCAGTTTGCAAATAAAATTGGCAAATTAGTCTTAGTTGAGCCGGCTTTGTTAGAACGTGAAGACCTTGTATTGTCTAAAAAAATCCGAGCCAGTTATTCGATCGCCGCTAAAAAAATGCGCGATCCAGAAACTATGACTCAGGGTGTTCGGTTTTTTATTGAGGCGGTTTCGCCCGTTCGAAATCGACCTAAAGCGGCACAGTTATCAATGGAGAAAAGATTATCGGCTAGGGCCATCGGTTTTTCTTATGCGTTAGATAGTGTGAGCGAACATATGAATTCAATTGATCGAATTGAGTTACTTGATGAAATCACCCAAACTGACACAATTACAAGTTTAATTGGTGAGCGCTCACGTAATACAATGCATGAGTTTCATACACAGTTACAACTCAAATATAAAAACTGGAGTTATATAAGTGTACAAGGTTGTGATCATTCCTTGCCATATCAAAAACCACGTAAAATCGCAGAACTGATTGATCAAGCATTAAAACAATAAAATCGAACTGAAAATTAAAACTATCACTTAATATTAAATCAAAAATAAGGTAAATAAAATGAAAACAATATTATCTCAAATGGCTGCCTCTCGATTGTTTTGGTCGGGTGTTTTTTTAATCTGTATTGTATTAGAAGGTGGTGCGTTATTTTATCAACATGTGTTGGGTTTAAATGAAGACGGCGCCAAAGTATTTTATCAGCCCTGTGAGTTATGTATTTACACAAGGGTATGGATAGCATTAATAGCTATATTTGCTTTAGTTGCTTTGGCAACGGTTCAATTTAAATGGATCAGACGAGGTTTGTTATTTATCAAAACTGTATTAGTGCTGGGTTTATGTAACGAAGTATTTAATTTATTAAAAGTGGAATATCAGTTTGGTGATGGCGGCAGTTGTAAGTTTATGCCTAATTTTTATTCTTGGGCACCATTAGATGAATGGATACCACATATGTTTCAAGTACGAGAAATGTGTCAGGCTACTCCAAAAGTATTGGGGCCTATTTCTATGGTGCATGGTTTAACTTTGGTTTGTTTTGTTTTATTGGTTAGTTTTATTGTTAGTGCGTTTCAAGAGTTTAAAAAACGATAAGAAAGTTTTAAATTGTGCACAGTTCACATGATGGAAATAAACTGTGCGCTAATTATATGTTTT
>JALJPK010000008.1:0-31239 GCA_022968985.1 Pseudomonadales bacterium
TTAATGCATATGTTATATATTTTTGGATAGGGGCTAATTTTTGTGCTTCTCTGTTGGATGCTGTTGCTGAATGATACCGACGTTGATGTCAATTATTCTTTTTGTTGGAAATATATTTATAAAATTTTTCTCATTTGAAAAAAAGTTGCAATCAAATTCAACTTCAATTTTTTTGTTTATATACTCTGATGGATAATTTAAATCAAATGAATACTCTAAAATTAAATCATTTTTAACTTCTATGCGACGGTAGATTAAGTGGAAAGGTAGTTCTGTGAAGTTCGCAGAAAATATACAAAAATTATGGGCTTCATGTTTAAGATCGTCAGATGTTACTTCCCCTTTTACATTAATTGTTATAGTTGAAAGTGCTACTCTAATATCTCCAATATTGATAACAGTTTGATCTTTAATTTCAATCCATTCTCGATAAACTTCAAATTCATCACAAAAAATAACTAATTCTTTAGATGTGCCTTTTTCTCCTAAAAATTCTATATTGTATATATCATCTATTGTTCGTGTTGATTTAATGTTCCTAATTGAATGATTATCACGTCTTTCACCAAATCTACAGTCATAAAATTCGCCTCCATCGTTAGTTAAAATACTCCCAAAAATATGTATATCAAATTGGTTGTATGCACGATAGGGGTAAGGTTTAAATGCTGAAACTACTTGTTGAGGAATTAGTATTAGCTCACAGCTAGTTAAGCTTAATATTGCAAGGGGGTAGATTATTTTAGTTGAAAGAAAAATTGAAATCGATTTGGTTAATTTAATAATCATCTAAATATCCTTTATATATTTATAATAAAAACCCCAAGAGAAAAAATCTCTTGAGGTTCTAATCATCTAAACTAATCAGCACAAGGATGTGCGAATCGCGACTGAATACCCAAGGCGGGTTTCCCGCCGCTAGGGTATTCACAAAGCTTTTCATTCAAGTCAGGGACGACTTGGAATTAAACTTAAGAAGCCTCAACCCACTTACGTGCATTTCTGAACATACGCATCCAAGAGCCATCTTCTTCCCAAGCTTCTGGTGCCCATGAAGTTGTTACTGCCCTGAATACACGCTCTGGATGTGGCATCATAATCGTTACACGACCTGACTCATTAGTTAAACCAGTGATACCCATTGCCGATCCATTTGGATTTGATGGGTATGTGGTTGTTTTCTCACCACGGTTATCTACAAAGTTGACCGCTATTAAGCCTGAATCAATGGCTGCTTGTTGCGCGGCTGCTGATTTAAATTCTGCACGACCTTCACCATGTGCCACTGCAATTGGCATTTTAGAGCCAGCCATGTCACTGAAGAATACCGATGGGCTACTTTGTACTTCTACCATTACAGTACGCGATTCAAATTGCTCTGATTCGTTTTTAACAAAGTGTGGCCACTGTGTAGTACCAGGTATGATTTCTGCCAAGTTTGATAACATTTGGCAACCGTTACAGATACCTAATGCGAATGTGTCTTCACGTTCAAAAAACCCTTTGAATTCGCTGCGTGCTAACTCGTTAAACAAAATTGATTTTGCCCAACCTTCACCGGCGCCTAATACGTCACCGTACGAGAAACCACCACAGGCGACTAAGCCTTTGAATTCTTTTAATGAAACACGCCCTGACAATATGTCGCTCATGTGAACGTCTACTGCGTCGAAACCAGCGCGATCAAATGCCGCTGCCATTTCGATTTGTCCGTTTACACCTTGCTCACGTACGATGGCAATTTTTGGTGAGGTTTCACATGCTTCGTTGATATCAAATACGATGTCTTCGTTTATATCGTAAGTTAAATCAGCAAATAACCCTGGGTTGGATGCGTCTAACAATAAATCGAATTCTTGTTTAGCGCAGTCTGGATTGTCACGACGTACTTGCATTTGGTAACTGGTTTCTGACCAGAAACGTAAATACTGAGTACGCATATTGGCTAATACTTCGACAGTTTTATAGTTAAAACGAACATGGTCGTCTTGGTTTAATTGTCCAATTACGTGGGTGCAATCGCCTAAACCTGATCCGTTAAATTGGTATAACACGTCTTCAAGATCTTCGTTGCTCACTTGAATCACTGCACCTAATTCTTCACTGAATAATACGTCTAAACATTGGTTTTCATCTTCAATTAACGTTTGTAATTGAATATCAACACCAGTACGACCAGCAAACGCCATTTCACAGATAGTGGTGAATAAACCACCGTCTGAACGATCGTGGTACGCCATGATTTTACCATCGCCGTTTAAGCCTTGAATTACTGCGAAGAATGCTTTTAGATCTTCTGCGTCGTCAAGGTCAGCTGGCTCACTGCCAATTTGGTTAAATACTTGAGTCAGTGCAGTAGCACCTAAACGATTTTTACCACGACCTAAATCGATTAAGATTAACGATGTTTCGCCATCTTGGGTTTTAAGCTCGGGTGTTAATGTTTTACGAACATCAGTAACAGGTGCAAACCCTGTAATGATTAATGACAATGGCGAAGTCACTGATTTTTCAGCTCCGTCTTCATCCCATTTTGTACGCATACTCATTGAGTCTTTGCCTACTGGAATCGACACGTCTAACTCGGGGCATAATTCCATGCCGACTGCTTTTACTGTCTCAAAAAGTGCTTGGTCTTCACCAGGGTGGCCCGCTGCTGACATCCAGTTTGCAGATAATTTAATATCGGCTAATTTTGCAATTTTGCTTGATGCTAAGTTGGTGATGGTTTCACCTACTGCTAAACGTCCACTTGCAGGTGCGTTTAATATAGCAACTGGCGTACGTTCACCCATTGCCATTGCTTCACCTGTGTAACCTTCATAGCCCGAACAAGTTACTGCAGCGTTGGCTACAGGAATCTGCCAAGGGCCCACCATTTGATCACGATTCACTTGACCTGTAATTGAACGGTCACCAATTGTGATTAAGAATGATTTACTTGCAACAGCAGGTAATTTTAATACACGTTCAGCGGCAGTCATTAAGTCGATGTTTTTACGAATGAATTCGCGTTTTGTGTAATCAACCGACTCATAACTACGAGACATTTTAGGTGGTTTGCCTAATAATACGTCTAATGGCATATCCACGGGTTTATTATCAAAGTGCGAGTCAGTTACTGTTAAGTGTTTCTCTTTAACCGCTTCACCAATTACTGCATATGGGCAACGCTCACGTTGACACATCGCTTCAAATTCTTCTAACTTGTCGGGTGTGATGGCTAATACATAACGCTCTTGAGATTCATTACACCAGATAGCAAGGGGTGCCATACCGGGTTCGTCATTTGGAATGTTACGAATTTCAAAACGGCCGCCTAAACCACCGTCGTTTACTAATTCTGGGAATGCGTTGGATAAACCACCCGCGCCCACGTCATGAATAAACGCGATTGGGTTGTTTTCGCCTTTTTGCCAGCAGCGATCGATCACTTCTTGGCAACGACGTTCCATTTCTGGGTTTTCACGTTGAACTGAAGCAAAGTCTAAATCTTCGTTGCCGTCTTTAGAATCCATTGAAGAAGCTGCACCGCCACCAAGGCCGATTTGCATCGCAGGACCACCTAGTACAATCAACTTAGAGCCAACAGGCACTTCGTCCCATGCTTTATCAACATGATCGGTTTTGATGTTGCCGTAACCACCCGCAATCATAATCGGTTTATGGTAACCACGTACTTCAATGCCATTTACTGTATCTACAGATTGCTCGTAAGTACGGAAATAACCGTTTAGAGCAGGGCGACCAAATTCGTTGTTAAACGCAGCGCCGCCTAAAGGGCCTTCAATCATAATATCGAATGCAGAAACAATACGTGAAGGTTTGCCGTATTTAGATTCCCAAGGTTGCTCGAACCCAGGAATGTTTAAATCCGAAACCGTAAAACCAGATAAACCCGCTTTAGGTTTACCACCAGTGCCGGTTGCGCCTTCGTCACGAATCTCACCACCTGAGCCGGTTGCTGCACCTGCAAAAGGCGCAATAGCGGTAGGGTGATTATGTGTTTCAACTTTCATCAAGATTTCAATGCTTTCAAAGTTGTAACCATATTGATGGTCATCACCTTGCGGATAAAAGCGCGCAGCTTCAGAGCCTTTAATCACAGCGGCGTTGTCTTTATAAGCCGACAAAATACCTTCGCTGTAATTTTTGTAAGTGTTTTTGATCATCTTAAATAACGAGTGATCTTGTTCTACGCCGTCGATTGTCCAATCGGCGTTAAAGATTTTATGACGACAATGCTCAGAGTTTGCCTGTGCAAACATCATTAATTCGATGTCGTTAGGGTTACGCTCTAGTTTGATGAAACTTTCAACTAGGTAGTCCATTTCGTCATCGGCTAACGCCAAACCTAGGTTACGGTTGGCTTCTTCTAATGCAGGTTTGCCGACACCAAGAATATCAACCGCAATAACTGCAGCAGGGGTGGCTTGATCAAACAATTGGCCCATCGCACTTTCATCAGTGGTGATGGACTGTGTCATACGGTCATGTAAAAAGCTTTTTAAGATGGCAGTTTGATCGGCGCTTAAGGTTTGATCAGCATGAATCGTATATTTAACTGCACGTTCTAAGCGTTTGATTTGAGTTAAACCACAGTTTAAAGCGATGTTGGTTGCTTTACTTGCCCAAGGTGAAATTGTACCGATACGAGGGGTGACATAAAAAACGTCACCTTCAACATGCTCTTCAGAAAGTTTTGGTCCGTAAGTTAGGATTTTAGCCAAAACTTCTAGCTGATCATCGGTTAAATCCGATTTAGTATCCGCTAAATGAATAAACTCAGCATTCACAGCCGTTACAAACGGTAACTGAGTTTGAATTTGAGTTAATAAACGTTGGCGACGAAAAGTAGATAGAGCGGTAGCTCCACGCAGTTCCAGCATGTTAAATACACCTTAAAAGTATGTCAAAAGTAGTAGGACAAAGGGTCAAAAAATTGCGCGGTAGTTTACCTTAAATTGACAGGGAATGTTACTGCGAATTAGTTATTGGGAAGGTGGTTTTTGAGCTTGATTGTAACGAGTTGTAAATTATCGCTGCTTAATTAAGATCGGCAACGGGCACAGAGCGATTTAATGTATGGGTGGGAAAGGGGGTTTTAATTGATGTAGTGGGTTTATTTCAGATAATAATCAATATTGGTTCAAATATTCGTTTGATATGGATGGTTTCAAATGGATGTCACTTTTGGTCTATTTTACTTTTGGTCGGTTTAGGAATGGCGATTTTAATTTATTTTGTGGGTTTAATTCAGAGGATAATAAATATTGGTTCAAGTTTTCGTGTGATGTGGATGGTTTAAAGTGGGTGTCACTTTTGGTCTGTTTGGTATGTTTCACTTTTTGTCTGTTTAAGAGGGGAATAGAGTAGGAATGTGAATGTTGGAAAAATATGGGATGAAAAAGTGTTTAAGAGGATGAGATTAGTCATTTTACATTGCTTTTAAGGGCGGGGTTAATGTTTAATCTTGTGTAATCAATAAATTTTATAAAGCTAGGAATGAAAATGAGTAAAAATAGCCAGTTTGATCCCCCTCAAAGTGAATTGGAAAATAAGTCCAGTTCTAATTTAATAAATAAACTATCTAAAGTATTTAAAGTGTTACTTTGGGTTTATGTAGGGCTTTATTTTTTATCGTTTATTTATGCGGTATTTGTAATTTTAATTGAAGTATTAAAACCAGTTGATCCATATATAGGCAGTGTGATTACTGCTGATGTTTGTTTTGAATTATTTTCAGTATGGGTAATTGCAATTTTTATATTAGTGGCTAATGTAAAATATTTAAGAAATCACTCAATAGATAATTATTTTTTTTGGATGTCGTTGTTTTTCTTTGCGCTAATTAGAGTGTACTTCGATATGTCTTCTCTAGTGAATACAGTAAACTCAATGATTGACTATGGTTTTGCAACTGCATTTATTTATAGTGTTTTAGGGAATGTAACTAATTTAATAATTTATATTGGAATGTTTTTGTTTGTGTTTAAAGGTTGCAAAATTAAATGGACACTTGAGGTGCTAAACCTTTATAAAATGGAAAAGTTATATTTTATTGCTAATTCAATATTTGTGATTTTATTCTTTGTTTTTACATTTGCTGGGTATTATGGAATGTATAACCCTTTTGAAATGTATGGGAACGGTTTGTTATTTATCGATGTGGTTTTAATGAAAGTGTTATTTGTAATATCTTTGAGTTTGTTGGTTTGGTTTAGATTAAATCATTTAAACTTAAATCGTTATTTATTATTGTTATTGTATGTTCCGGGTCTAAATGTGTTGTTCTATGGGTTTTTAATGATTAAGAAATCGCCTACTGATAAAGACTTTTCATTAAATATGATTAAGGCATTGGCGGTATCGGTTTTGTTATTGATAGCGGTGGTATTGTTTGTATTGTGGGGAAGTTTAGAAACAAATAATGGGTTTAATTCTAATGGTCTTCAAATGCTTGAAATGTTTAATGGTTAAAAAAACTCTAGAATATTTTAATTGAGCTTAATAGTTTAAAGTGGGGGCACTTTTGGTCTTACTATTGTTCTTACTTTTGTTCTTAAATGGCTGGTGAATTTTAAGGCCTCTTGATAAGAGGCATTAGTTTTTACTACATGAAATATTTATGTGTGGTTCCAGCTGTAATGAATCACAATCTAAAGAATTTTTCGTAATATTTAAACGCTTGAGATTCGATAGTTGTCCGATACCAGTTAAATGTCTTATTTGATTATTGTTAAGGTTGAGTAGTTTGATGTTTGTGTTTTTAAATATTGAGCTGACACCACTTAATTGATTGTTGTTTAAATTGACTGAGCTTAAGTGGTTTAATTTGGGAAACCAATCAATGTTACTTAAATTGTTGTGAGTTGCTTTAAATTTATTCAAGTAAGTGGGCCATGTCACTAACTCAAATGAAAGCGAAGGAACATTGTTTAATTCTAAAAAACGAATGCTGTTAGAGAATGTAATCGACTTTTTTGAATCAATCGGATTGTTTTTAATTGTCAATGTTTCTAAGCGTTTAAAGTTTTTTACAAAATCAAGATTGCTGATTTGGTTGTTGTTTAATTCTAAGTGTCTAAGGTTTGGAATACTCACAAGCGCGTTCAAATTAGTTGTTTTATTATTGTGTACTGAAAGAAACTTCAAGGACTTATGCTTAAGGAAAACATTAGCGTCGAAGTTGAACTCACCTCTTAGTCTTAAATGGCCTAAGTTTTCTACTTTGGATAAAGGTGAAATATCAAGATTGTCTGTACCAGAAATACTTAATTTAATTAAGTGTTTCCAGCTTTCAATGCCACTTAAATCAGAAATTTTACTGCAATTTAATGTGTGTAAAGACAGCATTTGATCTCTACTAGGGATGGTTGATTTATCTATTTTTAGTTTTTTACGGATGCATTTTTTAAGATTGTTATCGTTGAAATTAAACGACGGTGTGTTGTTTATATAAGGATCGTGAATTGAGTACTCTTCTATAACACGCCATGGAAAGATAAGTTTAAACTCAATATATTCATTGGATATGGAATCAAATAATAATTGATCATCTTTTATATTGTTTACAATGGTGAAAGAGTGAATTTCTGTGTTATCAATGATATTAATGGTTAAACCTCGCTCACTCCATTTGTATGCCAGCTCGGTGTGACCAATTTCGGGTATGTCACTAGAATCTTGTTGATGGTACAGCTTAATAATATGAGTTATGTCTGCATCGCTTAAAATTTGACCTCGTGTAAAACCGAAAAAAGCAGTGTTTTTATTTACTATATCTGTAGGTGTAGGTGTAGGTGTGGTTTGGATTTTGATTAAATTGATAGCAGGTTTGATTATTTTGTCTTGCGAGTTTTTAGTGCTAGTAGGTGTGAGGTTTTCTTTATGGATAAGTGTTGTATTTGTAATAGTTTTTAAATCTGAATTTGGAGTGTTTGTAATGTCAGGGTTGTTATTAATAGTTTGTTTAGGTGATGTACCTGAAATAATGAAGTACAAAACTAAAAAAATGACAGCAATAAAAGCCATGTAAAAGTATGTGTTCTTTGACATTATTAATCCTTAATACTTGGTATTTAATGTTATTTCGACAATTATGTAATATAAATCATTGGTGTAATATAGGCAATGACACTCTAGTAATGTTGGATTTTCAGTAGGCGAAATACGATCTAACTAAAAGAGTGAATAAAGGGAACTAATTAGTTGGTTTTGAGTCAGTGAAGTTAGATTGTTGGACAGGCTTAAAATTAGGATAACGAAATGAATAAAATATTTATGCTGTTGGGGTTGTTAATAGCAGGTCTATTGATGAGTTTAATTGGTTGGGTGGTATTGTATACCCCAGATCAAAAAGCGCAGAAAAATACAGTATTACAAACACAGATTGATTATGCATTAGCTGAACTGGAAACTCAAAATGATATAAAGCCACCCTCACTAGAGGTTGGATTATTAAGTAATTTAGATCAGGTTGTGGTTTATACAAACGTTGATGTTCCAGAAATTATAGCGTCTTGTATTATTAATCAAACTAAAGCATTTAAAACGGATTTAAAACCTTGTGCAAAAATAGATAGGTTAAAATTTAAAAATATGGGTCATATTAAAAATTTGATCATTACACGACCTTTTGAATTGATTCAATCAGGCGTGCCTGTGAATAATATTGATGAAAACGGTGAACAAACAAGTTCGCCAAGTTTTATACAATTAAAAAAAATTGGAGTTTCGGGTTTGGGTGATATTTATATATTACCTGGTTATCAATATGCATTTCCTGAATCTGAATATTCTTATGAAATACAAATGAAATATAATGGACAATGGACTGAGTATGGAGAAAATATTGAAATTTATATGGATGATCCAGTAAAGAAATACAAGAGTTTTACCGGTGTGGTAGAACAAACCGATCCTCTTAAAGTTGATTTACCAGCTTGTCCAGAGATTAATCAAGATTTTCTCATAACATCAAAAAATGAATATTATATTAGGAGGGGTATTTGTCAAAAACAGCAGGGTGAATTTAGACAAGACCATTCAATTGTTGATTTTAATGATATTGATCTGCATAAATGTATAAAAAAGAATTTAAAACTTAAGAGTAATGAAGAGATAAAATAATATCACTTAAATGATTTAAGCGAACTTAATTGTATTTCACCAAGAATAAAAAGCCTAAAAGGTATTAATAAAATACCTAATTTAAAGGCTTTATTATTAAATGTTAAAAATATTAATAATCTAGATGAAATTTATAATTTAACCAGTTTAAACGCATTAACCCTTAGGAATGGGCATTTAATAGATTTGCTGCAATTAACCTCATTAATAAATTTACTGTATTTGAAATTGGAAAAAATAGAAATCAATAACTTGAATAAGTTAAGTGATCTTCAAAATCTTAAAACTTTGATTTTGAATAAAAATAAATTAACGGATTCTTCGTTTGTTGAGCATATAGGTTCAATTGAAAATTTATCGCTAAAAGACAACTTTATCAATCGGTTGGGTTATTATCCAAACTTAAATCTAAAATATTTAGAATTAACTAATACAAATCTTCAAACGGTTGATGGATTAGAAAATTATTTTAATTTGGAAGAAATTAGATTACTCGACAATGAATTATATAATATTGATGCGTTGCTAAATTTACCTAAATTACGTATTTTAAATGCGCAGGGTAATAATATTTCGGATGTTTCTAAGTTCGCCATTAAAAATTCATCTGTTGTAGATTTAAACTTAAGAGTCAACCCAATTGATTGTTTGTATACGTCATTAAAAGAGGTGGATGGGGTTGTTTTAAGTTGTCCTTAAAGAAAAGCTTGAATCTAAAAAAGTACTTGTAAAGGGGTAAATAAGTTTGAATCAGAAAAGTGGGTGTTACTATTAAACTCGTTTGAAATATATATCAGACCTTATTTTAACTTGTGTTTGTTAACTAAAATATAGAGAGAAATTTTATGAATAAAATATTAAGTGTCGCCGTAGTTTTGATCGTTTTTGTTGTTATTTATCTACTTCGTAATGATGTGGTAGATGTGGAAACTCAGGCTGTATCTACTCAAGTTGAAGTGCCAGAAACAGAAAAAACAATGGATTCAACACAGTTTAGCGATGTTGCAGTAGTGATTAATGAGACTGTTTTCATTAAAAATAATAATCAAACTGATGTTGAAGTTAAAATAACTGACTCACAAATAAAAAATTATGGCACTTGTATTGATATTATGGATTGTGAATCGGTAGTAGTGTCCCAGATGAAAAATCGGTTTGGTTTGAGTGATTTTGTCTATTCACCTACTAACGATATGAACAAAGCTCGTTTATTTAATGCAGGAAAAGAAAAAAGTGATTTTGTTAAAATCGGTAATAGTGGTAGTCGTGATGTGTATGCATTTGAAACAACTGGTTACTTTGGAGAGAGGTTTGTTAAAGAGTTAGATCTAAATAATAATCAATTTAAACTTCTAAATGATGAATACTTAATTTTTTACGATGATGAAATAACAATTAAATTTGATGCGTCTAATGATATGCAAAATATGGTGTTTTATACTATTAATTCGAAAATGTATGAAAAAGAATTCTCTTATTCTAGACATGAGCATATTAATAAAATGCCAATGTGTGAAGGCAAGAAAATTAATATGAAATTGGATGGGAATAAAATTGTACCAGTTGTGCCAAATTGTGACGGTGTTTTAGCTAAACAAACAGATATGCTAAAAATTAATGACTCGGCGCTAATTGATTGTATATTTCCTAATTTTGCAATGCCTGATGAGGTATATATCAATCCGGATCAAATATTGTATTTAGGTTGTGATGCTGAAAAAATAAGTAATATTGACTCTAAAGTGACGTTTGATTACCTGCAGGCAATTAAATTTGATGGAGAAATAACAGATTATTCATTTCTAAATAAATTAACCTCACTAAGTGTTTTAGAGATATCAGCGGCAGGTGAGTTAAATTTAAATGAAATTGGTAGTTTAGAAAATTTAACAAGTTTAAGTATTGCGGGTAGTTTAGGTGATTCAAGTTGGTTAGCTAACATGCCATTTTTACAATATTTGAGTATTAATAATTCAACTGTCGAGTCTTACGACTTTTTATTGTTTTTAGATAAATTAAAAAGTTTAAATTTAGATACGCAAAAATTAGAAAAACTACCTGATTTAAGTGGTAATGCAGGGTTGATATCTTTAAGTATGGTGAACAATAATTTAAACGACCTAGATGGGGTAGAATTATTATACGAGCTTAAATATTTGAATTTCAAAAAGAATAAAGTTAAAAATTTAGAAAAATTAAACTTTAATGAAGCTAACTATGATTTTGTAGATGGACGATTAAATCCTATTGACTGCACTACGTTTAATGGCGTAAAAAGCAAAACGATTAATATTATGTGTAAATAATAAAATAATAAAATAATAAAATAATAAAAAAAGCAGCCACTCACAATGAGTTGGCTGCTTTTTAGGTTGTTAAAGTACGGTTTTAAAATTTACGACGAATAGCAATACCTACAGTTGAATCATTGTTTGATCCAATTTGTGCGTTAACTACTAACTGTAGGTAACGATGGAAATCATATCCCAGCCCGATATTGTAACTAACATTCATACTTTGTGATTCTGTATTGGTAACGTTCACACCTAATTTAGTTACCATTTGCGGCATGGTATTCATTAATGTATTTAAACCAACACTAATTTTTTGACCCATATACTGTGTTGTAGTGGTTTGATCAGTTAAAGCGTCTGTTTGTGTGTCTTGAGCATTAAATAAACTAAAACTTACGTAAGTGTCAATTTCACCAGAGCCAAAGTCTGTAATCTCAGTAAAACCGACTCCGTAGTTAATTGTGTTTAATGATGTTTTATTACTGCCATTTGAATTGGCGGTTGTAAATCCAATTTCGAAATAAAACTTATCGTTGATCGAGCGAGTCATTTCCAAATGTATTTTGTTGTCTAGTTCGTTTGAGTTGTTGTCTACATAAAAACTCGTACCAAATTCTATTGCATTATATTCTTGTAATAATTTGGGGTCGTTATCTTCTTGTGCCAAAGATATAGTTGAGATGGATAATAACGCGATGCTACAAAGTAAAGTTTTCATGATCAGTCCTAGTAAATTGACACTCTTTGAGTGAGATAATGAATTGTTTTTTGATTTTAGTGCATTGTATCAGGTTTATGCAATTGCCAATGTGCACTATAATTTTTTAGTTGTTATGTTTTTACATCAAAATCAATAAATGAAACCGTATATGAATCCCGAATCGTCTGATCAAGATATCAATAATACAGCCGTAGAAGGCTCTATTTTACCCACCTTTTTAAAATATTTAATCCCTTCATTAATCGGTATTTTGGCCATGTCGACCGCCGCTATTATTGATGCGATTTTTATTGGTAAATATGTGGGTGATTCTGCTTTGGCTGCGGTGAACTTAATTATGCCTTTTATGGCGTTGTTATTTGGTGTGGGTTTAACATTGTCGGTTGGGGGTTCGGTGCGAGCGGGTAAATACATTGGTGAGAATAACTACAAAGCCGCCAGTGCCATTTTTAGTAAAACCTTAGTTGTAATGACGCTTGTGTCTATTGTGATTTGTGGTTTGGGTTATTTGTTGCACGAGTTATTGTTTAAAGGCTTTGGCGCGAATGATGAGGTGGCGCCTTTAATGGCTCAGTATCTATTACCGTTATTGCCTTTTTTAGTGGCACAAATGATTACGATTGTGTTGTATTTTTTTATTCGAGTAGACGGGCGTCCAAATTTGGCTGCGATTGCTTTGGCATTGGGTAGTGTGATTAATATTGTTTTGGATTATGTATTTATAGTGCAGTTTCAATGGGGTTTAAAAGGTGCGGCTCTTGCGACAGGTTTGGCTCAGTTGATACCGATGTTGATTCTATTGTCTTACTTTTTTGATAAAAATAGACAACTTGTCTTTTCTTTTAAACAAGATCATTGGTTCGAAGTATTTAATGCGCTGTATAACGGCTTGAGTGAATTTGTAAGTGAAATATCAGCCGGTGTGATTGCTTTTATATTAAATTGGTTGCTGATTACCTCTGTCGGTGTGCATGGGGTGGCGGCCATTGCTGTGATTAATTATATCTTGATGATTGGGTTTATGATGTTTTTCTCGTTGGGGGATGCTTGTCAGGTTATTATCAGCCAAAATTTTGGAGCTAAAAAACCAAAACGAATCGGACAATTTTTAAAACTAGCGTTTGTTTTTTCAATTGTAGTAAGTGTGTTGTGTATTTTGCCTATGTTGTTATTCCCCAAAACGTTAATCAGTATGTTTTTACAGGATCAAGCACACACTACTATTGATTTAGCGATGGGTTATATTCAAATTATCTGGGCTGTATTTGTTTTTGCTGGGCTAAATATGATCATCAGTGCGTATTTAACGGCGGTTCATTTGCCTGCGCAGTCCGCGTTGGTGGCTGTTTTTAGAACGTTGATTATGCCAAGTATGTTGTTATTAATATTCTATTTTTGGATTCCAAGTATTCACTTTTTATGGGCTCTGCCATTGGCTGAATTAGTCACATTTATAGTGGCTATGATTATATTTATCAAGTTTAAACCCTCTTCAGTAGTTGTAGCGTTAGTGTAGTATTGTTTTTGAATTGATTGTTTAGTGGGGTATATTACGTTAGAGATTGTTCGTCTGGTGTTAGATTGTTGTTAGTTTGAAAATCATGCTCTTCTTATTTCAAAAAGTGCTATTTCTAGCTCTTTATATTCAAAAAAAATATTAAACTTAATGTGTTACTTTAAGTAGTGCGCTCGATCCCTTTTATTTCCCCGCCCCCTCAGTATTCATCAGCTCTATAAAGTGAGCGCTACTCGTGATTTACGTGCAGACTGACCTATCTGTTACTTGCAAATGTAACTAAGTGTTTCTATAGTGTCTCATTGTGGAGAAAAGTGGGTAAATGTGTCTTTTTTACCCGGTTTTCGATAAATATAAGAGAAATAGAGTAGATAATGGCTGATAGTGCGATCCGATTACGATTACGCGGAACCACACCTTTGAATTTAGATTCAAAAGGGCGCTTTGCCTTGCCTACAAAGTACCGAGATATTATTAATTTGTGTAGTGATGGGCAATTGGTAATCACTGCCGATCCAGCAGGTCGATGCCTGTTGATTTACCCAGAACCTGTATTTGAACAAATTGAAGACGCTATTTTAGATGCTCCCAATGCAACTGAAGATATGCGCAAATTAGAGCGAACCGTATTAGGTTGCGCAGAAAGTATTAAATTAGACAGTGCATCAAGAATGTTGGTATCAACATATCTTCGTCAAACCGCTCAGTTAGATAAGAAAATGATTCTAACGGGACAGGGTAATAAGTTTGAATTATGGAACGAAGATAATTGGAATGAGTACATGCAGTCTCAGGTGATTCCAGAAATGTCAGATGCAATTAGGCAAATAAAGATATGAGTGAAGATAAAAATAAAAATGCTGAAGATAAACCTTCAGCACAATATAAGCACATCACCGTTTTATTGAATGAAGCGGTACAGCAAATGGGTGTGGCAGATGATAAAGAAGCAGCCATTTATATTGATTGCACCTTCGGGCGTGGTGGGCATTCGAGATTAATTTTAGATAAAGCCAATGCCAAAAGTCGTTTGATTGGTATTGATAAAGACGAACGTGCTATTGAAACGGCTAACGAACTTACGGCACAAGATTCGCGTTTTAGTATTGTGAAATCATCTTTTGCCGAAATTAAAAACATCTCAATCGAACAAGGTTTTTTAGGTCTGGTTGATGCAGTTTTAATGGATTTGGGTGTGTCATCACCTCAATTAGATGAAGCGGATCGTGGTTTTAGTTTTATGAACGATGGCCCGCTTGATATGCGCATGGATGTTGATTCAGGTATTAGCGCAGCACAGTGGGTTAATGAAACCGACGAAAATACAATGATGCATACGTTTTTTGATTACGGTGAAGAGAAGTTTTCAAGAAGGATTGCTAAAGCGATTTGTGAGCATCGTGAAAATAACCCGTTTACACGCACAAAAGAATTAGCTGATGTTGTTAAAGCAGCGCATCCAAACTGGCAAAAAGGCAAACATCCAGCCACTCGAATTTTTCAAGCCATTCGAATCAAAATCAATCAAGAGTTGGATGATTTAGAGCAAGCGTTAAAAGATGTGTTAGTAGTATTAAAACCAGGTGGGCGTTTAGTTGTGATTAGTTTTCACTCCTTAGAAGATCGTATTGTTAAGCGTTTTATGAGAAAACAAAGTAAAGGCGATGATATTCCAAGAGGGTTGCCAATTATGGATGTGGATAGAAATCAAACAATGAAATTACAAGGCAAAGCAGTTAAGCCAAGTAAAGATGAAGTTGATGAAAATCCTCGTTCAAGAAGTGCCATTATGCGAGCAGCGGTGAAGTTATAAATGCAATTGCATAAATTGTTGAGTGTTTTGGTTTTGACCATGTTGGTGTTAATCAGTGCAATTATGGTGGTTAAAACTACTCACTCAACACGTCAGACTTTTGCAAAGTTACAGGTATTAAAAAAACAATATAGAGCAGAGTTGGTTATTCAAACTCAGTATTTATTAGAAAAAAGTACGCTGTTATCACCTTATATTTTAGAAAAAAAAGCAGTGGGTAAATTTAATATGCATTTACCAAGTGCAAAACAAATTCATGTAATTGAGACGAGTGAGTGAATAAAATATACGTTTGGCGTTTTTATTTTGTTTTAGTTGTTTTGGCGCTATTATTAAGTGTCATGTTTGCGCGTGCATTAGATTTACAAGTGATTAATAAAGAGTTTTATATTGAGCAAGGACTGCAACGTTTTCAGCGTGTGGAAGAACTTAAAGTAGCACGAGGTAATATTGTTGATAGAAATGGAGATCCATTAGCTGTAAGTACGCCTGTAGTATCAATATATGCTGATATGAGAAAGGTTAAAGAAAAAGATTACATAATATTATCTAAAATGACAAAAAATACAATTTCATATTTGAAAGAAAAAAAACTTAAACATGAAATAAGATTAGTAAAACACCTATCTCCCGAGCAAGCTGAAATAATACTGTCACTTAATTTAAGTGGCGTTTACAGCAAAAACGAATTTAAACGTTTTTATCCAGCAGGCGAAGTGATTGCACAATTAATTGGTTTTACTAATATTGAAGATCATGGCCAGTCAGGTTTAGAGCTAGAGTATGAAAATTATTTAACGGGTATAGATGGAGCTAAACGCGTATTAAAAACACGAAAAGGCGCTGCGATTCGTGATGTGCAAATGATTAAAGAATCAAAAGAAGGACAAGACATACAATTAACAATTGATTTGCAGCTACAGTATTTAGCTTATAAAGAATTAAAAAAAGCAGTAACAAAATTACATGCAACATCTGGATCAGTTGTGATTTTGAATATTGAAAATAATGAGATTTTGGCTATGGCAAATATGCCTAGTTTTAATCCAAACGATGGTGCACAAAGAAAAGGTTATGCGCTGCGAAATCGCAGTTTAATAAACCAGTATGAACCGGGTTCTGTAATGAAAGCGTTTACGTTAGCAGCCGCTTTAGAATCTGGGAAGTTTGATGATCAAAGTATTATTGATGTTAAACCTATGCGAGTTAAAGGGCGTAGTACGATATTAGAAGACCTTAGATATTATGGGAAAATTAGTTTATCAACCATTCTTGAAAAAAGCTCAAATGTAGGTGTCACAAAAATCGCTCTTGAATTAGGCGATCAAATTATGTGGAATCAGTTTTATAAATTTGGTTTTGGTCAGTCTTCGGGTTTGAGTTTTCCAGGTGAAGTAACTGGTTATTTACCTAATCATGAAAAATGGCAAGAAGTGCAGTTGTCTTCTTTAAGTTTTGGTTATGGAATTACAGTAACCCCTATGCAGTTAGCACAGGCAACCGCTGTTATTGCAAATGACGGAATTAAGTTACCTTTAAAGTTATTAAAAAATAGTCAGATTATGACAGCGGCACCGCAAAGTGTTATGTCTAAATATAATGCAGATACTTTAAAAAATATGATGTTTCAAGTAGTTGCAAGAGGTACTGGAAAAAAAGCAGCCGTTGAAAATTATACAGTGGCAGGAAAAACCGGAACCGCACGAAAAGTGAGTAAAAAAGGATATATAGATGATCAACATGTTGCTTCTTTTATAGGATTTGCACCTGTAGAGGAACCAAAAATAGTTATAGTCGTCGTAATAGATAGCCCGCAAGGTAAGTCTTACGGTGGTGGCGCGGTTGCAGCTCCAGTGTTTTCTAATATCATGCAACAAGCGTTACCTCTTTTGAATGTTATTCCAAAGGAGAAGATATGAGTTATTTAAACACTTTTTCTATCGAGAATTTAGAAAAATATAATCCTATTTTTAAAGGATTAAATACACCCGTTTCAGGTTTTCAATCTGATAGCAGAAAAATTAAACAAGGTGATATTTTTATTGCCTTAAAAGGTCATTCGGTCGACGGTTTTTTATATGCATTACAAGCCGAAAACTTAGGGGCTGTTTGTATTATTAGTGACAGTGATTTTGCTAAAAAACATCAAGATGGGTTAACAATACCTGTTGTATATGATCAAAATATTCAATCGTGGTTACCGCAAGCAATTAAAGACTTAAGTAATATTACAGCCACTTTAATAGGGGTGACAGGTACAAATGGTAAAACCTCAATTACGCATTATATTGCTCAGGCAATTAATTTAATTCAAAATAAAAATAATTGTAATGTGATTGGTACTGCGGGTAACGGCGATGTTACCCAACTAACAACCAGTGTTAATACTACACCTGATATTTTAGATTTTTATGATTTTGTATTAGGTTATCAAAAAGATCATGAGTTTATTGCTGTGGAAGCTTCTAGTCATGGTATTGCGCTTAATCGAATAAAAAATGTCGATTTTCAAGTTAAAGTATTCAGTAATATTACTCAGGATCATTTAGATTTTCATAAAGATTTTAAAGAGTATTTTGAAATTAAATCGAAATGGTTTTTTGAAGGTGTTAATGCAAAAGTTATTAATGTTGATGACCCGAGATTACGTGCGCTAAAACTAAAGTATCAACATTTAACTAATATTATTAGTTATGGGCTTAAACGTGATGCTGATGTTTGTGCAAAAAATATTCAATATTCCACAAAAAATATTGCATTTGATTTAATTATAAATCAAAACGAAATTGGTCGTTATACCATTGAGCTGATAGGTGATTTTAATTTAAGTAATGTATTGGCCTGTATTGCAGTATTGGTTTCGTTAGAATTTTCTATTTTAGATATTGTATTGGTTTTAAATCAAATCAAATCTGTGTCAGGGCGTATGCAAAAAATTGAAAACACTGAAAATAGTGTAGTGGTTGATTATGCGCATACCCCCGACGCATTAGAGAAATCGTTAAAAGCATTAAGTTTACAAAAAACAGGCAAGTTAATTTGTTTGTTTGGTTGTGGTGGCGATCGTGATAAAGGTAAACGAGCAAAAATGGCAAAGGTTGCTCAAGACTTAAGTGATCAAATTTTTATTACAAATGATAATCCACGATTTGAAAAACCAGAAGATATCATTGGTGATATTCTTGAAGGTTTAGATGAAAATGGTAAAAATAAATCAAGTGTTATTTTAGATCGCAAACAAGCTATTGAGGCTGCGATCCTAGCTATGAGTAACGGCGATGTATTGTTGGTTGCCGGTAAAGGGCATGAAGATTATCAGTTAGTTAAAAATAAAAAATTACCATTTTCAGATGTGGAAGTGGTGACCCATTATTTAAATGAGGTGTCACATGATACCTATTAATATTAAAAATATTTGTGAATTGTTTCAAGTGCACTGTCCAGCTGCTTTATATAATCAAAACATAATAAATGTCACGATGGATAGTCGATTGTGTTCGAAGCAATCATTATTTGTTGCTATTAACGGCGAACAAAGTGATGGACATGACTTTATTGATAGTGCGGTTAATAACGGCGCTATTTGTATAGTTGTTGATAAAAATAATAATATTAAACGCGATGATGTTTGTGTAATTGCAGTAGATAATACTGTTTTGGCAATGGGTGGAATTGCAAAACTAAGTTTGACTTTGTATAAAGGTCAGGTGGTTAGTTTGACGGGAAGTTGTGGTAAAACAACCACCAAACAAATGATCGCGTCAATTTGTGCTTTGCAGTTTGATACTCAAGCAACAGCGGGCAATTTTAATAATTATATTGGTGTGCCGTTAACTGTTTTTAGTACACAAGATCAGCATGAAATATTAGTTGCCGAATTAGGCGCTAATGCAAAAGGTGAAATTGAGTATTTAAATAATATTGTTAACCCTGATATAGCAATTTTGTTGAATGCAAGTGCAGCACATTTAGATGGGTTTGAAGATCTTGAAAGTGTCATAAAAACAAAAGGTGAAATAATCACCTCTTCACATTCAAAAACTAAAATCATTTTAAATAAAGATGATCCGTCGTTTTCTAAATGGCTAAAGTTATCTGATTCTAAGCAAGTGACTTCATTTAGTTTAACTGACAAAACCGCAGATATTCATATTCTAAATGCATTGTATCAAACCGATGGCTCTTTAATTGAGGTAAGTGTTTACACACAAGTGATCAAAATACAATTAAATGCTCCCGGACAACATATTGTGCAAAATGCATTGGCTGCGATAGCAGCTAGTTATTTATTAAAAGTTTCAAACCAAAATATTATTAATGGTTTAGCGTTGTTTAAAAATTGTGCGGGGCGTTTACAAAAACATGTTTTGGGTAACGTGACAATTTGGGATGACAGTTATAACGCAAATCCTGCCAGTATCAAAAGTGCAGTAGATGTACTTGCTCTACAAAATGGCAAAAAAATTATGGTTTTAGGTGATATGGCCGAAATGGACAGTCACATAGAACAATATTCTAAACAATTAAAACAATACATGTCCACTCGGGTCGATCAACTATTGACCGTGGGACTCAATTCAAACTTAATTTCCGAACACTTAAAAAATGCACAACATTTTAATACCCAAGAACTATTGGTTGAAGCACTTTTTTTAATCTGTCTTAAACATGACTTTAAAAATATCGACATAATGGTGAAAGGGTCAAGAAGTGCAAAAATGGAAAATGTGGTGAAGCAATTCATTACTTTAATACAAGAGAAACAAGATGATTTATTGGTTAACTGAATACTTACAAAGATATGATAGCAGTTTTTCTGCATTCGATTCTTTAACATTAAGAGCCACTTTGGCTGCATTAACGGCTTTATCCATTAGTTTAGTTTTTGGTCCTAAAATGATCAAAAAATTACAACAATATCAAATTGGTCAAACAATTCGAGAAGACGGGCCAAAGTCGCATTTCAGTAAAGCAGGTACACCTACGATGGGTGGTGTTTTAATTTTAGTTTCGATGATATTAAGTACATTGATGTGGGCTGATTTATCGCAAAAATATATTTGGGTGGTTATTTTAGTCACAATTGGTTTTGGGGTGATTGGTTGGATTGATGATTATCGAAAAGTGGTTAAGAAAAATTCTGATGGACTTTCAGCTCGATCTAAGTTTTTTTGGCAGTGTGTAGTGGGTTTAACTGCATCAACAGTTATGTATTTCTTTGCGCAAACACCAGAAGGCACCACTTTAATTTTCCCACTTATAAAAGAGTGGAGTATTAACCTTGGTATTTTCTTTATTTTGTTTTCGGCATTTATAATTGTAGGCATGTCTAACGCGGTAAATTTAACCGATGGTTTAGATGGTTTAGCAATATTACCAATTGTATTGGTGGCGGGTGCATTGGGTATATTTGCTTATGTATCGGTGAATATCAACTTCTCAGATTATTTAAATGTACCGTACATAAAAGAGTCAGGACAGTTAGTGATTTTTTGTGGATCGATAGTGGGTGCTGGTTTAGGTTTTTTATGGTTTAACACTTATCCAGCGCAGGTATTTATGGGTGATGTTGGTTCTTTAGCGTTAGGTGCTGCATTGGGTGTGATTGCGGTTATCGTTAGACAAGAAATTGTTTTATTAATTATGGGTGGAGTATTTGTTGCCGAAACATTATCTGTAATTATTCAAGTGGCCTCTTATAAAATGACAGGTAAACGTGTATTTAGAATGGCACCATTACATCATCATTTTGAATTAAAAGGTTGGGCAGAACCAAAGGTAATTGTTCGCTTTTGGATTATCACTTTGATTTTAGTGTTAATTGGCTTAATCACATTAAAGTTACGATAGGAATTAGAAATGAGTTTAATTGTTTCAGATAAAAGACGTGTAATTTTAGGTTTGGGTAAAACAGGATACTCGTGCGTAAAGTTTTTGTCTGAGCAGAATATTCCAGTAACCGTTTGGGATACCCGCGAAGCACCACCGTATTTAGAGCAATGCAAAAAAGAATTCCCGAATGTTAATATTCAGCTCGGTGAACTTGATGCTGAAGATTTGGCTAGTTTTAGTCAGATTATTCTTAGCCCAGGTTTGGCTTTAAATCATCCAGCTATTGTATTCGCCAAAAATAAAGGCGTTGAAATAATTGGTGATGTGGATCTATTCGTACAATATAACCAGGCAAAAATAATAGCAATTACAGGTTCAAACGCTAAAAGTACAGTAACGACATTAGTTGGCCATCTTTTAGAAAGTATTGGCGTAAAAGCAAAAGTTGGAGGGAACTTAGGGGTTCCTATGCTTGAGTTATTAGATACACAAACACAAGTTTATGTATTGGAGTTGTCTAGTTTTCAATTAGAAACAACCCATCAGTTAAATGCTGATGTGGCTACGGTTTTAAATGTGTCTGAAGATCATATGGATCGTTACACTTCTTTTTCGCATTATCATTTAGCCAAACATCGAATTTTTAAAGGTTGTAAAAAAATGGTCGTTAATAAAGACGATGCATTAACGCAACCTTTAGTGTCTGATAATTATCCTACTAAATTGTTTACTAAAAATGTACCAGACATTAATCAGTTTGGTTTAATTACTGAAAATGGTGATACTTTTTTAGCGAAAGGATTTATCAAGCTAATTAACGTGAATGAACTTAGTTTGATTGGGTCACATAATTATTGTAATTATTTGGCGGCATTGGCTTTGTGTGAGTCGTTAGACTATAACGCAAATCAATTTGTTGAAGGATTAAAATCGTTTAAAGGTCTAACTCATCGCTGTGAAAAAATAGCCACTATTAATGCAGTGACTTTTATTGACGATTCAAAAGCGACAAATGTGGGTGCGACATTGGCAGCAATTGATGGTTTAAATGATAAATCAATCCATCTTATTTTAGGTGGTGTAGGTAAAGGCGCTGATTTTTCAGATCTAAAACCTGCCATAAATAAACAAGTTAAATCTGTTGCGCTAATTGGTGAATGTACTGATGAGTTATTCGAATTACTTAAAGATGAATGTGAGATTAAAAAGCATGAAACTTTAGCTGATAGCGTTAAATGGTTATTTGAAATCGCTAATGAAAATGATGTGGTGATGTTGTCACCCGCTTGTGCCAGTTTTGATATGTTTAAAAACTTTGAAAAACGCGGTGAAGCATTTGCAAAAATAGTTGAATCGTTAAAATGACTCAACTGACATTAGATCAATCAACACGATCGTATTTTGATAATCGTTATTTTGATTTTTGGTTACTTGTGCCTGTAATTGCGTTGTGTTTAATTGGTTTTACTATGGTGACTTCTGCGTCAATGGATTTTGCCAGTATCAATAATAATAATCCTTATCATCATATGCAGCGCCATGGTATTTATTTGGTATTAGGCTGTATGAGTTTTTTATTGTTTTATTTATTGCCTCTTAGTTTTATTCAAAAATTTAGTTGGTTGGCGTTATTACTTTCATTTGCATTATTAATTGCTGTTTTAATACCAGGGATTGGGATGAAAGTGAATGGTTCGATTCGCTGGATTAACCTAGGTTTTTTTACTTTACAGCCTTCGGAAACAATGAAAGTGGCTATGGTTTTGTATTTGTCTAGTTATTTGGTGAGAAGGCAAATAGAAGTGCGCTCTAAATGGTCAGGTTTTGTAAAACCAATGGTTGTTCTTGGTTTTGTTGTAGTTTTATTATTAGCTGAACCTGATTTTGGAGCTTTTGTTGTTATTTTATCTGCTGTGCTTGGCATGATGTTTCTAGCAGGAGTAAGAGCAGGGCAGTTTTTTTTAGTGATGTTAGGTTGTGTAATTGCAGTAGCTATTATGGCTGTCTCACAAGAATATAGAATGTTGAGGTTGTTAAGTTATCTTGAGCCTTTTTCGCCAGAAAATGTGTATGGCAGTGGTTATCAATTAACTCAGGCATTAATTGCATTTGGTCGCGGTGAATGGTTTGGAGTGGGTTTAGGTAATAGTATTCAGAAATTATTTTATTTGCCAGAAGCGCATACCGATTTTGTATTGTCGATTTTCGCCGAAGAATTTGGTCTTGTTGGAATTGTGATTTTATTTGGTTTATTTTGTTTGGTTGTTGGTCGAATCATGTTTATTGGTAAAAGAGCCGAAGAATTAAGCCTTTATTATCAAGCATATTGTGCTTATGGTATTGGTATAGTATTAGCAGTCCAAGCCATAATTAATATAGGTGTGAATACTGGAGTATTACCAACAAAAGGATTAACCCTTCCATTTGTAAGTTATGGGGGCACCAGTATTTTGATTTGCCTTGGTTTAATAGGATTAGTTTCAAATATTTATCAAAGTGTACAAGACACGCAAAATAATCAGGAGGTCATATGAAAAAACCAATTGTTTTAATTATGGCTGGTGGAACAGGTGGGCATATATTTCCCGCTATGGCAGTGGCACAACAATTTATTAATCAAGGTTGTGAAATTCATTGGTTAGGCGCTCAAAAAGGATTGGAGCAAACTTTAATTCCTGAAAAAAATTGGCCTTTACATAGTCTAAAAATCAGTGGTTTTGTGAATAAATCATTTGTTAAAAAAATATTATATGTATTTGAATTAGCAGGTGCTGTATTCCAAGCAAAAAAAATTATTAATAAAATTAACCCCGATATTGTTATTGGTTTTGGTGGATTTCCAGCTGCACCAGGTGGCCTTGCTGCTAAATTAAGTGGAAAATGGTTAGCTATTCATGAACAAAATGCTGTAGCGGGTAAAACCAATAAAATGCTAGCGAAGTTCGCTCATATTATTTTAGAAGGTTTCCCTGGAGCTTTTGTTGATGATGTTAATACGCAGTATGTCGGAAACCCAATACGTTCAGAAATTGAACCCGTTAAATGGACTAAGTCTAAAGATGTCTTTAATATTCTGATAGTGGGTGGCTCTTTAGGGGCTAGGGGTATTAACCTGTTATTGCCTGATGTCATTGATTTATTGGATGGAGATAATATTAATGTCTGTCATCAAGTTGGGCGTAATAATAAGGATTTGATTGAAAAATTGTATCGGTCAAATTGTAAAAATAAATCCATACAAAATATTGAAGTGCTTGAATTTATTGATGATATGGCTGCTAAATATCGCTGGGCTGATTTAATTGTTTGTCGCTCTGGTGCTAGTACGGTTTGTGAAGTGAGTCATGTTGGTATGCCAGCTATTTATATTCCGTATCCATACCATAAGGATCAACAGCAATTAAAAAATACAGAGTTTGTAGTTAATGCAAAAGGTGCATTTGTTTGTGAAGAGTTTGATACCCAAGCGACTACTTTAGCTCAGAAAATTAATAACTTAATAACAAATAACGAATTACTTAATAAAATGTCAGTGCAGGCACTTACATGTGCTAAACAACAAAGTGCACAAATTATTGTTCAACAATGTTTAAAATTATCTAACGAGTATTATTTATGAATCAACAATTTCGAGTTCCTGAGATGCGCCGAATTAATCAAATCCATTTTATTGGAATTGGTGGTGTGGGAATGTGCGGTATTGCAGAAGTATTATTAAATCAAGGTTATGAAATTTCGGGTTCTGATTTAGCGGTATCGGCTAATACAGAACGTTTAAAAAGTATGGGTGCCACCATTTATATTGGGCATCGTGCAACGAATGTTGTATCTGCAAATGTTATTGTTGTTTCAACTGCAATTGATAAACAAAATCCAGAAATTGAATATGCTTATGAACATTTAATCCCAGTTGTTAGACGTGCTGAGATGTTGTCAGAACTAATGCGCTATCGACATGGTATTGCTGTTAGTGGTACTCACGGAAAAACAACAACAACCAGTTTGATGGCTTCAATTTTTGCAGAAGCAAATTTAGATCCTACTTTTGTTATTGGTGGAAGATTAACTGCAGCTGGAACAAATGCAAAATTAGGAACAAGTCGTTATTTAATAGCTGAGGCAGATGAAAGTGATGCATCTTTTCTACATCTTCAGCCAATGGTTAGTGTTGTCACAAATATTGATGCCGATCATATGGGAACATATGATGGTGATTTTGAAAAAGTGAAAGATACATTTGTGCAATTTATACATAATCTACCATTTTATGGTTTGGCAGTTGTTTGTATTGATGATAAAAATATTTGTGAAATATTACCAAGGTTGTCTCGGCCGATATTAACTTATGGTTTTTCAAAAAATGCTGATTATCATGCAACTAATGTTGTACAAAATGAATTTAAAACGTCATTTACTGCGAATCGACCAGATGGTTTTGATTCTATAAATATAGAGTTAAATATGCCAGGCGAGCATAATGTGCTTAACGCTCTTGCATGTATAGCGGTAGCAACAGATGAAGGTGTAGATGACGACGCGATTATTAAAGGTCTAAATGAATTTGAAGGTGTGGGTCGTCGTTTTGAAGTGAAAGATTTTTGCCAGACACCTAAAGGTGAAGTGTTATTAATTGATGATTATGGTCATCATCCAAAAGAAGTTGAAGTGACAATTAAAGCGATTCGAAATGGTTGGCCTGATAAAAGGTTGGTTATGGTTTTTCAGCCACATCGATATTCTCGAACCGAAGAATTGTATGATGATTTTGTTGAAGTATTATCACATGTGGATGTATTACTTTTATTGGAAGTGTATCCCGCAGGCGAGCAGCCAATTGCTGGAGCTGATGGTCGCTCGTTAGCAAAAAGTATTCGTAAACGTGGAAAAGTTGATCCAATATTTATAGATGATTTAGATAAAGTATTTGATGTGTTAAGTGACGTGGTTGAAGGTGGTGATTTAGTATTAACACAGGGTGCTGGGAATATTGGTACTTTGTCAAATGCAATTTTAGAAAGTAATCTTGGTTTTAATAAAGAGAAATAATTTTTGAGTAATTCAGGGGCGACAAAAAAAGTTCAAAAAAACGAATTTAAAGGTTTGTCGGACAAGTTAAGTTTGCTAAAATATTCAGTGATTATTTTTTTGATTTTGATTGGTATATTTAGTGTCAAAAAGTATGACTTTTTACCCGTAAAGGTAGTGAATATACCTAACGCCGATCAGTTTAAGTGTCAAGATTTTGTAGAACTTGAACTAGTAGTCAATAAAGTGAAGAATTTAGATTTTATTGATTTGGATTTAAATCAATTTCAAAGTGAAATTGAACAGTTAGATTGGATAAAAAGTGCAGATATCCAATTTATTTGGCCAGATATACTAAATATTGATGTCCAAGAATATTATCCTATCGCGCTTTGGAATAAAAAATATTTATTAAGCGAAGAGGCGCGAATATTGCCTCTTGGTTGTACTGACTTACCCACTGTTCATTTGATTGGTCCTGAGTTTCCTGAATTTCAGGATGAAAAAGCTAAAAAGTTAACTAAAGAGCATGCTAAAAAAATAATGAGTCGTTATCAGAAAATGGCTATGCAGTTTTCATATTTTAATATGAGTATTCAAAGTTTGGAATACAAAAAATATGGAAGTTGGGAAATGATATTTGACAGTAATTTAGTAATTAGAATGTCGGACACACATTTTAATTTAGAGTTTGAAAGATTGTTAGTTTGGTTGAGAGCTAATCATCATAAATTAATTGAAATATACAAAATTGACACACGTTATCAACATGGTTTAGTGGTTGGTAGGCAGTCAATTGGAGTAAAAGATGAGTCATAATGCACAGGGTAAATTGATTGTTGGTTTGGATATCGGAACCTCCAAAGTGGTTGCGATTGTCGGAACAATTACCGCAGATGGCTCTATTGAAATTATTGGAATTGGATCTAATCCTTCAAAAGGAATGAAAAAAGGTGTTGTTATCAATATTGAAGCAACAGTTAATTCAATTCAGCGTGCCGTTGAAGAAGCGGAGTTAATGTCAGGTTGTGATATTCATTCGGTTTTTGTTGGTATTGCAGGTAATCATATTAAATCTTTGAGTTCACACGGTGTAGTGGCTATCAAAGATAAAGAAGTAGTAGAGGCGGATGTTGAACGTGTAATTGAGGCTGCAAAAGCAGTGGTGATTCCAGCGGATCAAGAAATATTACATGTATTACCGCAAGAGTATCTCATTGATAACCAAGAAGGTATCAAAGAGCCTTGGGGGATGTGTGGTATTCGTTTAGAGGCAAAAGTACATTTAGTTACCGCTGCATTAAATGCGGTACAGAATATAGAAAAATGTGTGAAACGATGTGGTTTAGATGTTGATCAGGTAATTTTAGAGCAACTTGCTTCTTCGCATGCTGTATTAACCACTGATGAAAAAGAGTTGGGTGTGTGTTTGGTTGATATTGGTGGTGGAACAACCGATATTGCTATTTTTACTGACGGCTCAATTAGTCATACTGCGGTTATTCCAATTGCTGGTGATCAAGTTACCAATGATATTGCAATGGCTTTTGCTACTCCAACGCATCATGCTGAAGATATTAAAATAAAATACGCTTGTGCTTTAGCTAGGCAAGTGGGTGAAAACGAATTAATTAAAGTGCCAAGTGTGGGGGATCGTGAAGCTCGAGACCTAACCAGACAAGCACTGGCTGAAGTAGTTGAAGCACGATTTGAAGAGTTGTTCCTGTTAGTTCAGTCTGAAATTCGAAGAAGTGGATATGAAGATTTGATACCAGCGGGTATTGTATTAACAGGTGGAACAGCAAAAATGGAAGGCGCAGTAGATTTAGCAGGAGAAGTATTTCATGCATCTGTGCGTTTAGCCTCACCTACTGGAGTAAGTGGGTTGTCAGATATTTTATCTAATCCAATTTATTCAACGGGTGTTGGTTTGTTATTACATGGTTTGGAGCGTTTGGAAGGAGATGCTGCAAAAACAGTAAGTAAAAAAGAAGTCACGCAGATGGCTTGGTTAGGTAAAGCCAAAAGTTGGCTTGCAAATAATTTTTAATATTAGATAGAGATCTAATAATCGGAGCAAATGGTATGTCTACAGATTTTTTTGATTTAGTTGATGAAGAGCATCAAGTTGCCAATATTAAAGTAATTGGTGTTGGTGGTGGCGGCGGAAACGCGGTCAAGCATATGATCGACTGTATGGTTGATGGTGTTGATTTTATCTGTGCAAACACAGATGCACAGGCGTTAAAAAACATAAATTGTAAAACAAATTTACAAATCGGTACTGCAGTCACTCGTGGATTGGGTGCTGGTGCAAATCCTAAAATAGGAAGAGCAGCTGCTGAAGAAGATCGCGATAGAATACGTGAGGCTTTAGAGGGTGCTGATATGGTTTTTATCACCGCTGGAATGGGTGGTGGAACTGGAACGGGTGCTGCGCCAATTATTGCTGAAGTTGCACGCGAATTAGGTATATTAACAGTAGCAGTTGTTAGTAAGCCTTTTGAATTTGAAGGTAAACGTCGTATGGCTTATGCCGAGGCGGGTATTGCAGAATTAAAACAATCTGTTGATTCATTAATTACTATACCAAATCAGCGTTTGTTAGCTGTATTGGATGCAAAGGTAACATTAGTTGAGGCGTTCTCTGAAGCTAATAACGTGTTATTAAATGCTGTACAGGGTATTGCTGATCTGATTATTAACCCTGGTATGATTAACGTCGATTTCGCCGATGTTAGAACGGTTATGTCTGAGATGGGTCAAGCTATGATGGGTACTGGTCGTGCTAGTGGAGAAGATCGTGCCGCTCGTGCAACAGAAGCTGCTATTCGCAGTCCATTACTTGAAGGTGTGGACCTAAACGGTGCTCGTGGTATTTTAGTTAATATTACAGCTGGTCCTGATTTAGGGTTAGGCGAATACTCAGAAGTGGGTGATATAGTTAAAGAATTTGCTTCGCCAGATGCGACTTGTGTTATTGGTATGGCTAATGATGATACCTTGGGCGATGAAATTATTGTAACGGTTGTTGCTACTGGTATCGGTGAAAGAGATGAAAAAGATGAATCAACACTTAAAGTGGTTGAATCTAAGCCAGTTGTAAGTGAGCCTGTAGTGGCTTCAGCTAGTGTAATTACTGCGGCTAAAATACAGCCGACATCTGCTAGAAGAGTTGATTTAAATAACGCTAATCATGATCGTTTGGACATTCCAACGTTCTTAAGAAATCAAGCGGATTAATATTTTTTGAAATACGATTTGCTTGATAACAGAAATTTGATTAATATCGCGCCCTTCCGTGCGAACAATAGGTATTAGTTAAATTTATGATTAAGCAACGCACTTTAAAAAATTCAATAAAAGCTACAGGTGTAGGGTTACATTCGGGTGAAAAGATTTATTTGTCACTCAATCCTGCTCCGATTGATACGGGTATTGTTTTTCGAAGAATAGACCTTACTCCTGTAGTTGATATTCCAGCAAAGACTCAAAATGTCGCTTATACAACTCTTTCAACTACGTTAAAGTGTGGTGATGCGACTGTAAATACAGTTGAGCATTTACTTTCTGCTTTAGCTGGTCTATCAGTAGATAATGTAATTATTGAGTTAAGCGCTCGAGAAGTACCAATAATGGATGGTAGTTCAAGCCCGTTTGTCTTTCTGATTCAGTCTGCTGGTGTGATTGAGCAAAATGCAACTAAGAAATTTATCAAAATCAAAAAGGAAGTTAGAGTTGAAAGTGGCGATAAATTCGCGCAATTTTCACCATATAATGGCTTTAAAATTTCATTTGCTATCAATTTCGATCACCCAGTTATAAAAACTAAAAAACAATCCTTAGAACTGGATTTTTCAAGTACTGCTTATGTAAAAGAGATAAGTCGTGCAAGAACGTTTGGTTTTATGAGTGACTTTGAAGCATTACAAAGCCAAAATTTAGCATTAGGTGCCAGTGTTAAAAACGCAATTGCAGTTGATGAAAATAAGGTTCTTAATGAAGATGGGCTTCGTGATGATGAAGAGTTTGTAAAACATAAAATTCTTGATGCTATTGGTGATTTATATCTTTTAGGTTATGGCCTTGTGGGGCATTTTGAGGGGTATAAGTCTGGTCATAGTCTTAATAATCAATTATTAAAAAAATTGTTGGCAGATGATGATAATTGGGAGTTTGTCACCTATGATTCAGAAGTTGACTTACCAATATCTTACACATCTTTGCTCGGCGCAGGGGCTTAAAATATGCATTTAATTGTTGTTAAAAATCGTTATGGAGACTCTTTGATCCTTTCGGGTCGAATTTTAACAATAATTGCGACCTTAACTTTGGCGATAATCCTGTCAGTATTAACGTTGGTGTACAAATTTATTGATCAACAAAATGTAATAATAGGTTATCAAAATTTAGAAGTTAAAAATCAACAATTGGAACAACAATTAGTTCAATATCAAGATGAGATGGTTATTCAGTCTAATGCCTATGCTAATCACATTGATGCATACAGTGTTCGTTTGGCTCAGTTACAATCAGAAGTCACAAGAATGAATGCCCTTGGAGAGCGTTTAATTTCAGTTGTTGGAATTAATACAGATGAATTCAACTTTTCAAAAATTCCAGCTACTGGTGGTCCAGTTTTGGCATTGGATGACACTGAAGGTTATTCATGTACACCTGACACGTTATCTTTAGATATGGATTTATTAAATCAAGCAATCTCATCTCAATCAGAGCAAATAAAGGTATTGTCTCGATTTATTGAAAATAAAGATGTGATTGCTCAAAGTTATATTTCAGGTATTCCAATATCAGATAAAAAAGGCTGGTTATCTTCTTATTACGGTAAAAGAAAAGATCCGTTTGAAAATAAAATAGCCATTCACAAAGGAGTTGATTACGCAGC
>JALJPK010000008.1:31249-67946 GCA_022968985.1 Pseudomonadales bacterium
AAAGATGGCAGTGATATTATTGCAACTGGATCTGGTGTTGTTACTTGGGCTGGTTCAAGAAATGGTTATGGTAATCTTGTAGAGGTTAATCATGGTAATGGATTGGTTACAAGATACGCTCATGCAAAAGAAGTATTAGTTAAAATAGGGGATATCGTTGAAAAAGGTAGTGTGGTTGCGTTAGTTGGAAGTACTGGTCGATCAACCGGGCCGCATACTCACTATGAGGTATTAGTGGGAGGTAAACATGTTAATCCTGAAAAATATATCTATCGAGACGCGCTATAAAGTCTCAATTCGTACTAAAAAACAATCTTAATAGGTTGTTTTTTTGGTTATGGGAACAATATAACGCAAAAGTATAAAAAACACCCTTGTTAGCTCAAATATGCAAGACTTCAAAAGCGTACTTAGTTATAGTTACGCACAAAACTAATTGATGTTGAATTACAAATATGCTTTCCACTATTATTAAAAAAATTGTCGGCTCTAAAAATGATCGTGTTATTAAAGGATTAATGAACACTGTTAATCAAATCAATGCATTAGAAACAGATATGCAAGCATTGAATGATGAGCAGCTAAGAGCTAAAACAACTGAGTTTAAATCACGTTTCGCAGAGGGTGAAACAATAGAACAACTATTAGTTGAAGCTTTTGCTGTGTGTCGTGAAACTAGTGTACGAGTTATGGGGATGCGCCATTTTGACGTACAGTTACTCGGTGGTATAGTTTTACAATCAGGTAAAATTCCTGAAATGCGTACAGGTGAAGGTAAAACATTAGTTGCTACATTAGCTGTGTACTTAAATGCATTGTCTGGTGAATCAGTTCATGTTGTCACTGTGAATGATTATCTAGCGGCTCGTGATGCGAATTGGATGCGTCCTTTATATGAAGCATTGGGTATGTCAGTAGGTATTGTTGTTAGTCAACAGGACCCAAAAACTAAAAAAGAAGCCTATCAAGCCGATATAACTTACGGTACAAATAATGAATTTGGATTTGATTATTTAAGAGATAACATGGCGTTTTCTTTGGATGATAAATTTCAAAGAGGATTTGGTTTTGCTGTAATCGATGAAGTCGATTCTATCTTAATTGATGAAGCAAGAACCCCATTAATTATTTCAGGCGCAGCAGAAGATAGCAGTCTTAGATACAAACAAATTAATTTAATTATTCCTTTTCTTGAACGTGGTGAATTAGACGAAATTGAAAAAACCACTACGGGTGATTTTGTTGTTGATGAAAAAAATCGCAGCATTGAGTTAACCGAAGAAGGTCATGAAAAAGTAGAACAATTATTGATTAAAAATAAATTATTACCAGAAGGTGAGAGTTTATATTCATCAAGTAATTTAGGTTTATTACATCACATTCAATCTGCTGTTAAAGCGCATCATGTTTTTAAATCGAATGTTGATTACATCATTCAAGAAAACGAAGTAGTAATTGTTGATGAACATACAGGTCGTACAATGCCTGGACGTCGTTGGAGTGAAGGCATTCATCAAGCAATTGAAGCAAAAGAAGGTTTGGTTATTCAGCGTGAAAACCAAACACTAGCCTCAACAACCTTTCAAAATTATTTCCGTTTATATAAAAAATTATCTGGAATGACTGGTACTGCTGATACTGAAGCATTTGAGTTAAAACAAATTTACGGTTTAGACGTAGTTGTTATTCCAACTAATACAGTGGTTCAGCGTACAGATTTTAATGATCAAATTTTCTTATCTGTTGAAGATAAATACGCAGCGATTGTTAAAGATATTATTGATACAACAAAAATGAAAAGACCTGTACTTGTAGGTACGTCGTCAGTTGAATCATCTGAGTTAGTATCAAACGCATTAACCAAAGCTAAGATAAAACACAGTGTGTTAAATGCAAAACAGCATGAAAACGAAGCGTATATTATTGCTCAAGCGGGTAAAGCTGGCTCAGTTACCATTGCAACAAATATGGCCGGTCGTGGTACGGATATTGTTTTAGGTGGTAACTGGAAAGCTGAAGTTGAAAATCTAAAAGATCCTACTGAAGCTCAAATTAAAAAAATCAAAGATCAATGGCAAATAGATCATGATGCTGTAATTACTGCTGGTGGTTTACATATAGTAGGTACTGAGCGACATGAGTCACGTCGTGTAGATAACCAATTACGTGGTCGATCTGGCCGTCAAGGTGATCCTGGTTCGTCTCGTTTTTATATCTCCCTTGATGATAATTTAATGCGTATTTTTATGTCTGATGGCATTAAAAACTTTATGCGTAAAATTGGTGAAAAGGGTGAGGCTATTGAAGCTAAAATGGTTAATAACGCCATTGAAAAATCACAAAAGAAAGTTGAAAATCGCAACTTTGATATCCGTAAATCGTTATTAGAATACGATGATGTATCTAATGATCAGCGTACAGTTGTTTATGAACAGCGTGATGAGTTACTTGAAATAGCTGATATTTCAGATTTAATCGAAACGGTTCGTGAAAATGTAATTAATACTAGAATTGAAGAGTTTGTTCCAGCGCAATCATTACGTGAGCAATGGGAATTAACAGGTTTGCAAACAGCATTAACTCGTGAATTTGGAATCGATGAAGATATCAAAACATGGTTAGAAGATTCTAATTTCACTGAAGAAAAACTACGTAAAAAAGCGCTTGAAGTGGCGACTGCAAATTATAAAGCCAAAGAAGAAGTGGCAGGTGCTGAAAATATACGTAAATTTGAAAAACACGTGATGTTACAAGTATTAGATCAACAGTGGAAAGATCACTTATACGCGATGGATCATTTACGCCAAAGTATTCAGTTACGTGGTTATGCTCAAAAGAATCCTAAACAAGAATTTAAACGTGAAGCCTTTGAATTATTTCAGCAAATGTTAGTGTCTGTAAAAGCCGATACCATTCGTTTGTTAAGTAACATTAAAGTGCAATCTCAAGAAGAGGCGATTGAAGTTGAGCGTCAAAAACGAGAAGCGTTAAAAGAAAAAATGAACTTTAAGCATGAGCAAGCTGGTGAGACAAAAGCACAAAAAGCAGAACAAAAAGCTCAACCCGCAATGGCACAAAAAAGACCAGGGCGTAATGAGCCTTGTCCATGTGGTTCAGGTAAAAAATATAAACAATGTCATGGTAAATTAGCTTAAAAGAGAAATTCAGATGGCAATTGGTAAAGGTTTAATTGACCCTGTTGAAGCTATTGCAGGCGTAAAGTTTTGTGTGTCGCAAGCGGGTGTTAAGTATGAAAAGCGTGATGATTTTGTTGTTATCGCTTTAGCCGATTCAACAAAAACAGCCGGTGTATTCACTAAAAATAGGTTTTGTGCCGCACCAGTTCATGTTGCTAAACAACATTTGAGTCAAACCAACCCTAAGTATTTAGTGATTAATACAGGTAATGCCAACGCAGGCACAGGCAAACAAGGTTTAATTGATGCTAATCAAACCTGCCAAATGCTTGCTGAACATTTAGGTTGTAAAAAAGAAGAAGTGATCCCATTTTCAACTGGGGTAATTGGTGAATATCTGGCGATGGATAAAATAGAATCCGCCATCAATACTTTGCCACAAACTAAAGACTTTAATGATGATTATGCGCGTGCTTCAAGCGGAATCATGACAACGGATACTCGGCCAAAAGCAACCACAGTCTCTGTAGAAATTGATGGTGAAATAGTCACTATCAGTGGGATGACAAAAGGCTCGGGTATGATCAAACCTAATATGGGTACGATGCTTTCGTTTATTCAAACTGATGCCGATCTGAGTGCTATTGATTTACAGGTCTTGTTGTTAAAAGTTACAAATCAATCGTTTAATCGAATTACAGTTGATAGCGACACCTCAACCAACGATGCCTGTTTATTATCTGCTACTGCGCAGTCAAAAGTTAAAATCACTGAATCGAATATCAATCAATTTGAAAAAGCCTTAATCGAGATAATGCAAACATTAGCTCATGAAATGGTACGTGATGGTGAAGGTGCCAGTAAATTTATTGAAATTAAAGTTAAAAATGCAGTTTCAAATGAAGATGCATTATCTATTGCATATAGTGTAGGGCATTCACCTTTGGTGAAAACCGCTATATCAGCATCTGACGCAAACTGGGGACGTATTTTGATGGCAGTGGGTAAAGCACCTGCCTCACAGTTAGATGTAGATCAGGTTGATGTGTATTTGGATGATGTGTGTATTGTGCAAAATGGTGAAAAACACCCAGATTACACAGAAGAAAAAGGCGCTGCGGTTTTTGCAAAAGAAGAATTCAGTATTATTGTTGATTTAAAACTGGGTTCTAGTGAAGAGTGTATTTGGACCTGTGATTTATCCTATGAATACATTCGAATCAATGCAGAGTACAGAAGCTAATGGTTCGTGTTGCGGTAGGGGTGATTGTTTCTGATGAAATGGTTTATGTGACCTATCGCAATAAAAATCAGCATCAGGGTGAAAAATGGGAGTTTCCTGGTGGGAAAGTAGAAAAGGATGAAAGTGCAGTTGATGCGCTAAAACGTGAATTGTTCGAAGAAGTGGGTATCAATGTAATTAATCAGTCTGAATTAACCACAATTGATTTTGATTACGGCGACAAACAAGTTAAGTTAGAAGTGTATATTGTGGATCAATTTCAAAATGAACCACAACCTAAAGAATCTCAAATTGGTAAATGGTTAAATATTAAAGATTTAGACCCAGCATTATTCCCTAAAGCCAACATCAAAATTATTGAAATACTTCAATCGTCGCCAAAGTCTAACTGACCTTCAGATAAACCGCCTTCTTCAGACGCTACTGAATATAAATCACTCGCCCAGCCATTAAAATCAATTAACTTACAGCGCTCACTACAGAACGGGCGGAACTCGTTTTTTGTATCATAAACATGCTCTTTTTGGCATTTAGGGCATTTAATCATTACGCTTTTTGTGCTCATTGTATTTTCTCTAAAGTTAAATGATGTTGTTTTAATATACATTGTTTTAAGTGATTAATATCTTTTGAATTATCGATGATTATGTCGGCAAGATCACGTTTTATTTTTGGATCTAATTGAGCATCAATGATTTTTTGTGCTGAAAGCACATTACTATTATCGCGCCTGATAATTCGTTTTAATTGAATCGGCTCAGCAACATCAATCAACCATGTTTCATCACAAAGATTGTGTAATTCATTTTCAAATAATAATGGTGCACTTAATACTGTATAGCTTTCAGTAATTGTGTTTTTAAGTCGCTCTATGATTAAAGTTCGAATAGCAGGATGAGTGATTGCGTTTAGTTTTTTAAGTTGTTCAGGGCTTGAAAAAGCAATCTGACGAAGTTTTTGTCGATTTAACTCACCGTTGTTTAAAATAGATAGACCAAAAGTGTTTGCTAGCTCTAATAAAATAGGGTGGTTGGCTTGAGTGATTTCTCTTGCGATAACATCGGCATCAATAATAGGGATATTTAAGGATTTTAAAAAATTAGAGGCGGTGGTTTTGCCTGAGGCAATACCACCTGTTAAACCAATGATCATAACTGCGGGAATAAAAGATTTTGAATATCAGCTGCAAAAAAAACATATAACAACGCAGCACCACATAAATAGGGGCCAAATGGTAAGGTTGTTTTATCAATTGATTTTTTTTGTATGATTAATATAGTGATACCTACTACAGCACCCACGGCAGATGATAATAATATAATTGGAATCAACGCTTTAATACCAAACCAAGCACCAAAAACAGCAAAGAGTTTAAAGTCCCCTGCACCCATGCCTTCTTTGCCTCGAATTACTTTGAATAAAAAAGTAATACTCCAAAGGCTCATATAACCCGCTGCTGCACCCAAAAGACTTTCAGTTAATGTAATTTGAGTCAATAAATCAGAAGATAACCAACTGCTATTGATATGAATTAAAAGTCCCACCCATAACAACGGTAAAGTAATGCTATCAGGTAATAATTTTTCATCGGCGTCAATCATGGTTAAGCTAATTAAAGCCCATAAAAAACCTAATAACAAAATAGCGTCTAAACTAACGCCAAAATACCAAGCAATCACACCACCCAAAGCCGCGGTGAAAAATTCAATGATTGGATACCTTGGGCTAATAGGTTGTTTACAATTAACACATTTACCTTTAATTAATAAATAACCGATTACAGGTAAATTAAACCAAGGTTTAATTGAACTTTTACAATGTGGGCAATGTGAAACAGGAAACGACAAATTAAAACGTTGTTTGTCTTTAATCATTTGCGCCGTTTCATCTAACTCTAAAAACTCAGTGCATTCACAACGCCATTGGCGTTTCATCATTTCTGGTAAACGATAGATAACCACATTTAAAAAGCTGCCAACTAATGCTGACAGAATAACCATTGTGCTTATCCAAAACGTGCTGTGTTGTTGGAATACTTCAATCATCCGACCACATCACCCATTTGGAAGATAGGAAGATACATTGAAATAACCAAACCACCAATCACTACACCCAAAAATGCCATGATCATTGGTTCCATCATTGAGGTTAACCCTTCAACTAGTTGATCCACTTCTTCTTCATATATCTCGGCCGCTTTTTCAAGCATTTCTTCAACTGCACCTGATTGTTCACCAATTAAAATCATTTGCACTAACATCGGTGGGAATAACTCGGTTTCTTTCATTGCGACATTAAGTTCAACCCCAGTTGATACTTCATCTCTAATTCTTAAAATAGCCGACTCATAAACATAGTTTCCAGAGGCTCCTGCAGCTGATTCAAGCGCCTCGATTAATGGTACACCTGCCGCAAAGGTTGTGGCAAGGGTTCTTGCAAAACGAGCAAAAGCCGATTGTTTAAAAATAGTACCTAATACAGGAATCTTTAAAGAAAAACGCTGCCAACCCCGTCTAAATTTAATTGACTTTTGTAACGCGGTTGAAAAAGCAAAACTGGCACCAACTATAAAAATTAATAATTTCCACCAACTTGCAATCATCCAGTCCGACAGGTTAACCACAACTTGAGTGGGAATAGGTAAATCGGCGCCAAAATTTGAAAACATATCATCAAAAACAGGCACTACTTTTAATAATAGAATAGCGGTAACAATACCTGCGATAATCAAAATTGTAATAGGGTACTTAACCGCCGATTTTACTTTACGTTTTATGCTTTCAGATTTTTCTTTGTAAATTGCAATTCTGTTTAACATGGTTTCTAACGCACCAGATTGTTCTCCGGCGTCCACTAACGCACAAAATAAATCATCAAAGTATTTAGGTTGTTTTTGTAACGCACTTGCAAATGTACTGCCAGCTGAAACTTCACTATGTAGTAAATTAACCATTTCTTTGACTGCGGGGTTGACGGTGCCCTCGCTCACAATTTCAAATGATTTTACAAGTGGCACCCCTGCTTTCATCATGGTTGACATCTGGCGAGTAAATATAGATATATCCCCTGGTTTAACAGCGGAACCAAAACCTATATTAAATTCTTTTGGTTTTTTCTTCACAGACGGGTTATTGATACCCTGTTTACGTAATTGCGCTTTTACAAGGTTAACGTTAGTACCTGTTACTTCGCCTTTTTTCTTTTTACCTGATTTGTCGGTGCCACTGTAGGTAAAAGTTATTTCTTTAATAACTGCCATGATTAATCCTCGTTGGTCACACGGTTAACTTCTTCAATACTGGTTACGCCCTGTGTTACTTTAATAAGGCCCGATTTTCTTAAACTATTAAACCCTTCTTTTTTAAACTGTGCGTTTAACTCAATAGCGTTACCATCTTCCATAATAATTTTAGAAATAGTAGGGGTAATTCGTACTACTTCGTAAATTCCTACCCGACCTTTGTAGCCGTTAGTACAAGACTGACAACCTACGGGTTGGTAGATTTCTGCTGTAGTAATCATAGCATCAGTAAAGCCCATTTGTTTAAGACTTTCAGCAGGGATATTCGCTGGTTGTTTACATACTTTACAAAGTCGTCTAGCTAAACGTTGCGCAATAATTAAATTAACTGTGGTGGCAATGTTAAAAGTGGCAACCCCCATGTTCACTAATCGAGTTAAAGTCTCTGCGGCGCTGTTGGTATGTAATGTCGACATTACCATATGCCCAGTTTGTGCCGCTTTAATAGCAATAGAGGCGGTTTCTAAATCTCGAATCTCACCTACCATAATAATATCAGGGTCTTGACGTAAAAAAGCACGTAACGCCATACCAAAATCAAGGCCCACTTTAGGGTTAACGTTAACTTGGTTGATACCTTCTAAGTTAATTTCAACTGGGTCTTCTGCGGTGGATATATTACGGTCTTCGGTATTAAGAATATTTAAACCTGTATATAACGATACTGTTTTACCGGAACCCGTAGGGCCGGTTACCAAAATCATACCCTGTGGTTTAGATAAGCAGTCCATGTACATTTCTTTTTGTTCGGGCTCGTAACCTAAGGCGTCAATCCCCATTTTAGCGCTGGATGGATCTAAAATACGTAATACTACTTTTTCACCAAATAAACTGGGTAAAGTACTGACTCGAAAATCAATGGACTTTTTAGCGCTTACTTTAAGTTTAATACGACCATCTTGTGGGGCACGACGCTCGGCAATATCCATCGATGACATCACTTTTAAACGAGCCGCTAGTTTTCTTGCTAGTGCAACAGGAGGTTTAGCCATTGTACGTAATACACCATCTACTCTAAAACGTACACGGTAGGTTTTTTCGTAAGGTTCAAAATGTAAATCTGAGGCGCCTTTTTTAATGGCAGACAATAACATTTGGTTAATAAATTTTACTACGGGGGCGTCATCTGCGGCATTGTGTTCTTCTTCGTTGTCTTTTTTGTCTTCAACAACGTCTAAATCGCCTACATCTTCGTCTAAATCATCAAAACCATCGTCGCCATCATCGTCATAAGCCTCGATAAATTTAACTAATTTATCTTCTTCTACCAATATTCCTTCAGTGCTCAGCCCTGTATGGAATTTAATTTCATCTAAACCGACTAAATTTGTAGGGTCAGAGATACCAATAAATAAACGATTACCGCGTTTAAAAAGAGGAATAGCATGATGTTTGACTACTAAATCCGCAGATACTATTTCTTTATCAATGCTCTCGGGGTCAAACGCATCTAAATCAAATATAGGGGTGCCAAATTCATCAGAGGTACTGATTGCGATTTTTTTAGCATCTGCTAGCCCTTTGGATACTAAATAACTGATCAGTGGTAGTTTTTCTACCTTGGCTTGATCAGTTGCAGTAATAGCTTCTGACTCACTAAGTAATTGATCTTGAACAAAACGTCTTGCTAAACCACCAATGGACATCTTTATATTACCTGTATAATGAAAGTTATATTATTGGCCTATATTAGCGTATGTTTTTTCAAGATGCTAAGGGGCAATTAAGTTATTGTTGTTTGGGTCTCTTTTTAAAGTTGAAAAATTCTTTAAAAGTAGTGTGGGGAAGGTGTTATCGTAAAATTCTTTATTAAGGTGGTATAAAATACACTAAGTATATTCTGTATTAAATTTTTGTATTACTATGCGTCGTTGAGAGTTTTAGCGGCTTCATCTGCAATAATTTGAGCAGTATTCTCAGCAGCTTGTCTAGTCGTTTCTAGCCCGAATGAAATTCTGTTATTGTCAGGGTTTTCATCTCTAATGATTGCAGCCAAGCGAGCATTTGCAATTACAACAGCGATTGTTAAAGTTTGTAAAGTAGGATTTTGATCATTTGGGCAAGATTTAAAACCTACACCTGTTGTAGAGCATGACCATATTATTGATCTGGGTACGGATGTATAATCTGGGTGTAATATTACAATTATACCACCTTCTTCTAAAGTTAAGTCTTCAGTTCTAGCGTTGTTATTAAGGGTATATTCTTCTTCGGCGCTTAGTTTTGGTCCATTCAAACTTGCAAGTGCAGCAGAGCCTTTAGCTTTAGATGTATAGTTTTGATAAGCGGGTAATGCTTTAACTGCTAAAATACCAATAATTGCAATCACAAGCATTAGTTCAATTAATGTGAACCCTTTTTGTTTTGATTTCATATTATTATTTCTAATTTAAGTGAATCTAAATGAGTAATATGTGTTTTTTGAAAGATCGATACAAAAAAAAGCCCAGTATTAACTGGGCTAGTATTTTTTGAAATGATTATGCGTCGTTTAAAGCTTGAGCGGCAAGGTCTGCAATGCCTTGAGCTGTATCCTCTGCTGCTTGTCGTGTTGCTTCTAATCCGAAAGTAAGTCCGTTGTTATCAGGATCCTCATCTCTTATAATCGCAGCTAAACGAGCATCAGCAACTGCGACAGCGTTAGTTAATGCTATTAAAGTAGGGTCTTGATCATTCGGGCAAGATTTGAAGCCTACACCTGTTGTAGAACATGCCCAAATAATAGCTCTAGGTACAGATACGTAATCTGGGGATAAAACGACTACAACATCACCTTCAGTCATTGTTAAATCTGTATTTCTAGGATTACCATTTACAGCGTAGTCTTCTTCAGCGCTTAATTTCGATCCATTCAAACTAGCTAAAGCGGCAGAACCTTTTGCTTTAGAAATGTAGTTTTGGTAAGCAGGTAATGCTACTGATGCTAAAATACCGATAATCGCAATAACGATCATTAATTCAATTAATGTAAAACCTTTTTGTACTGATTTCATAATAATACTCTCCACGAGTTTAAGTTAGTTAATTCTGCTTGTCTTAGAATCTAAGTAGCAGAGTTACAGTGATAGTAGCAGATGTTGTGCCAACTTTCTATTGCCCTGTTTTACTGTGTTGTATTCATGTTGTATTCAGTTTTATTGGTTTTTGATTGTTTGAATAAGTCCAAAAGTGACCTTTTTTGTCAGCAAGGTGTTATTCCTGTCGAGTTAATTGAGTTACTTAAAGTTACAAACCTCAACTACACTGATAGAAATACTTTTTACAGGTGTGTTCAATTGCAATTTTCAGCAATTAGTTTGATTTTGATATTTTTGATTACTGCTTTAACTGTTTTTTTTCATTTAACTAAGTTTTCTGTGAAAACAGTTCAAGTGGCGCCTTCTATTTTAACCAGCTTAGGGGTATTTGGTACCTTTTTGGGTGTCGCATTAGGGCTTAGTGGTTTTGATACTGCCAATATCGAACAAAGTGTACCCAGTTTGATTGAAGGGTTAAAAACTGCTTTTTGGACTTCTATAATCGGTATATTAGGTGCGGTCTCTATTAAAGTGCGTTTTTCTATTAAACATATTTATTTTGAAGATGAAGATGAACAGATCGAGCACAGTGAATTAAAGCAAATCAAAACCCTGTTAACATTGATGCTTGAAAAAGATAACTCCTCAGCGCAACAATCCTTTTTTGATCAAACTCAAAAACAATTACATATTCTTTCGAATAACCTTACTCAATACCAGAGCGAGATGGTTGATTCTACTACTCAAGCTTTAATCAAAGCATTACAGCAAGTAATGTTGGATTTTAATACCAAAATTGATGAACAATATGGTCAAAACTTTAAAGCGTTAAACGATGCAGTAGGCCAAATGCGCATTTGGCAGGACAAAAATAAAGACGCGATGCAGGATTTAATTGAGCACTATCAAAAATCAGCGGATCTGTCTAAACAGTCGTTACAAACCTTTGAAGATTTAGTTAGCCATTCAAAAGTATTCTCAACGGTAGCTGATCAAATGGCGGGGGTAATGGGGGAGTTAAATCAACAATCCGGTGAATTGTCGAACTATCTAGAACAATTAGCCAAAGTGGTGGTGCAAGCTAGGCAAGGATTACCTGATTTAGAAAGTAGAATCGTGTCCTTAACCACTTCGTTAGAATCGAATATTACAACCCATCAAAAACAAATGACCCAATTGTTAAAACAAACCAGTGAAGACATTGTTACAACCAGTGAGGCGGTGCAAAATCGTTTTTATGAGTTAAATGAAAAAACATTAAATGGAATGTCGGAACATGTTGATGTGCTGTTAAATAGAAATAACGATCAAATTGAAAAGTTGGATAAAGCACTAGAGAAAGAGCTTACTCAAGCGATGCGTATTATGGGGTTTCAGCTGTCGAGTTTGTCTGAAAAGTTTGTGAGTGATTACACACCACTCACTGCACGTTTAAAGCTGTTGTTAGACGCCACTGACATCCAAAAAAGCACAGGTGAATCTAATGTCGCTTGAGTTATCGCATAGTGAAGAAGACAGTTGGAGCAGTTTGTCGGATTTAATGGCCGGGCTGATGATGGTGTTTTTATTGATAGCTTTAGTATTTATGGTGAATGTTGAGAATCAACGTCGTCAAATGAAACAGGTGGCGGTTTTATATGATCATGTGCGTAAGCAATTGTTTGAAGAATTAAAAATGGAATTTTCGTCCGATTTACCGATTTGGGGGGCTGAGATTAGTGAAGATTTAGCTATAAGTTTTCAGCGTGAGTCGTTGATGTTTGCTAATGGGTCTAACGAGTTAAATGTTGAGTTTGAACAAATTCTGCAAAACTTTTTTCCGCGTTATTTAAGTATATTGTCTAAAGATGATTTTAAATCGCATATTGATGAAATTAGAATCGAAGGGCATACCTCAAAAGCTTGGGGTGATCGAGGGGATGATGAGGCTTATATTTTAAATATGGGTTTGTCGCAAGCGAGAACTAAAACTACCTTGGCGTATGTATTAAATCTTGATTCAGTGTCCTCACAAAAAACTTGGTTAATCGGTAAATTAACTGCCAATGGTTTGAGCTCATCTAAACCTATATTTAATGCTTTAAATGAAATAGACGAAACACGCTCAAGGCGAGTGGAGTTTAAAGTAAGAACCGATGCCGAGTTTGCCATTGCTACTTTATTGGAAACTTTAAAATGAAGTTAACTGAATTTACTGATACTAATCCATTTATTACGAAGTTATTATGAAGTTACCTGATTTTACAGATTTTGAACCGTTTAATAACCTTCGTGAAGCTATATTTTGCAGTGAATTAAATGAAGTTAGCTGATTTTACTGATATTAAGCCATTTTATAGATTTGGTGAAACTACATTATTAAAGCGAATTATTATGAGGTTAAATGAAGTTACCTGATTTTACAGATTTTGAACCGTTTAATAACCTTCGTGAGCAAATGGGTGCTGAGTTGTGGGCGTTGGATGAAACGTTTAATGAGCAGTTACATATATCTTTGTCTGAAAAGGCGTTATTAACTTCAGATTATATGGCAGTTAGTTTAGATCAATTAAGTCGTGATGTGGATTATCGCCTAAGATACAAAAACGCGAATGTTGTATTAATTGATGAAAATATATTTCACTTAGCCGCTTGTCAAAATGTGTTAAAAAAACAAGGCATACAAAAAGTAAGCTGGGAAGTGACTAATGAAATGGTCTGTATGCAATGTTTACATCAAATGAATTTTGATGGAGTGAATTTACAAAAATCCAGACGTCAGGTGCATAATCAAACTGTATTTGATAATTTTAATTTACAAAAATATTGGCAAAATTATCCAAATTTTCCTTTGAAGTCCCATTATATTGCTTTAAAGACTGATTGATTGTTTCTGTGGGTGAGAGCTTGCTCTCATTGAATGTAATAATTAATAAAACTATGAAAGCAAGCTTTTATCTACTTTTGATTAATACTGCTCTAGCTCATCTTCTATTACTTCTAAAATCACACCGGCTGCTTTAAACATATCTCGGCTTTCTTGAGCGGCATGATAACGTTTTTCTGATACAACTCGTGTAATACCGCAGCTGATTATTAACATTGCGCATACTCGGCAAGGCTCCATTTTACAATACAATGTGGCGCCTTTTAATGACGTGCCGTGTTTTGCTGCTTGGCAAATAGCGTTTTGTTCGGCATGAATAGTACGCATACAATGCATACGTTCCGTGCCGTCGTCATCAACTACCTTTTTCATTAAATGACCAACTTCATCACAATGATCTAAACCAGCGGGTGAACCTACATAACCGGTGGTGATAATTTGTTTGTCTTTAACAATGATGCAGCCAGAGCGCCCACGATCACAGGTTGCGCGTTTGCCAATGGTTTGCATAAGTTCAATAAAATAAGAATCCCAAGATGGACGCATGTAGTTCTCTTTAAAAATTAACGGAGGTGGCAGTGACGCGTGAGCGTAATTTATTTGATTTATAGGTTTCAAATTGTACAGGTAAATAGTCCCAGCGTTTAGCGAACCAAATGATCACTTTTTCGTTACGGCGGGTTTGTTCAACTTTGATTGATTCTAAGATACCGGCTTTTGTGAACAATGTTTCTTTACCAATAACATTAAATGATACCGATTTGATTTTATGATCAAAAACCAAGTTTAACTTAAACTGGGTTTGACCACTTAATAATAGTTTTCGAACTTGTAATACATAACTGGTGTCGTCGTACACTTCACCCGAATAACTTTGTTGTTTAGTTGTTTTGTTGTAAGTGGTGGATATTATTTGATTGATATGATCAAAAGTGGCGGACTTGTGTGTTTTTTTCCAGAATATACGATCATTTTGTTGGTTATACCAAGATTGGATTAACTGTCCATGGTCTTGGAATTTTGCTAATTGATGTACTTCGGCAATTTTGATTTTGGTGTCTACTCGATAACACCATAAATTTAAAAGTTTATCTTCAGCGGAGGGGCATTTGTTTAATGAAATACTGCCTTTGGCTTTAGCTTTAACGGGTTTAAATGTTTGTGCAAATACTTGCATAGAGAAAGCTTTTAGCTCGGATGATTCTGCCGAGCTAAAAGTGGTTATGAATAGAAAAATAAAACTCAAGATTGTGCGCATGGAAACCCTTTTAATGCGAGCAAATTGCTGGTGTTATCTTAATCTAACTCAAAACCTTGTTCGTTTAACACTTTTTCATCTAAAACGGTTTGGTTTTGATTCATTTTCAAACGGTTTTCGATAAACCATTGTATTGCCATTGGGTAAATAAGGTGTTCTTTAACTAATACTTTTTGGGCAAGTGAGTTTTCTGTTTCATCTTTGTCGATCGCCACTTTTGCTTGAATGATATTTGGGCCACCATCAAGTTGAGCGGTTACAAAATGTATCGTTACACCAGCAAAGTCATCGCCTGCTGCAATTGCACGTTTGTGAGTGAGCAAACCTTGGTACTTGGGTAATAAAGAAGGGTGGATGTTTAACATCTTACCTTCATAGTGCTCGGTAAAAGAGGCGGTTAAAATGCGCATAAAACCCGCTAATACAACCAACGTTGGGTTGTATAAGTCGATTTGAGATTGTAAAAAAACATCAAAACTTTCACGGGAATCAAAATCTTTATGATTGATTACCTGTGTTTTAATACCCGATTGTTTTGCGCGTTCTAACCCAAAAGCTTCGGCTCTGTTGCTGATTACACAGGCAATCTCACATTTGAGATTACCCTGAGTAACTTGATCTATAATGGCTTGAAGATTCGAGCCGCTGCCAGATATTAATACAACTATCTTTGGCAAAGGGGTTTCACTCATTTCATGTCAACTTGAGCTTCATCACCATTTCGTTGTGCAATACTGCCTACAATAAACGCTTGTTCGCCATGAGCGTTCAAAAAGTCTACTGCTTGTTGCGCTTGATCACTTTCAACAGCTAAAACCATACCTACACCACAGTTAAATGTACGATACATTTCTGTTTGGTTGATGTTGCCATTTTCTTGTAACCAGTTAAATACTGCTGGAATTTCCCAAGAGTTGGTATCAATCACTGCTTTACAGTCACTTGGTAACACACGTGGGATATTCTCTAAGAAACCACCACCAGTGATATGGCTTAATGCATAAACAGGTTGAGTTTTGAATAATGCCAATAACGATTTAACATAAATTTTAGTTGGCGCCATTAACGCATCAGACAATACTTTACCGTCGGGTAAAGTTTGGCTTAAGTCCGCTTTAGCTACTTCGATTACTTTACGAATTAAAGAATAACCATTTGAATGTGGGCCGGAAGATTTAAGTGCAACTAATGTTTGGCCAGCTTTTACTTTTGTGCCATCAATGATGTCAGCTTTTTCAACTACACCGGTACAAAATCCAGCAACATCATAGTCGTCGCCATGGTACATGCCTGGCATTTCAGCGGTTTCACCACCTACTAATGCACAACCTGATTGTATACAACCTTCAGCAATACCTGTTACTACATCAGTAGCTACAGCAATATCTAATTTGCCAGTTGCATAATAATCTAAGAAATAAAGAGGCTCGGCACCAGCAACAATTAGATCATTAACACACATTGCCACTAAATCGATGCCAATTGTGTCGTGTTTTTTAAGATCAATGGCTAAACGTAGTTTTGTACCCACACCATCGGTGCCTGAAACTAAAACAGGTTGTTTGTAACCTTCAGGAATTTCACAAAGTGCTCCGAAACCACCAATGCCACCAAGTACTTCAGGGCGAGTTGTGCGTTTTACAGCAGATTTGATGTTTTCAACTAGGGCGTTACCTGCGTCGATATCAACACCAGCGTCTTTGTAGCTTAAAGAGTCAGACATGTTTAAAACCTAAAATAGCGGGAATAATAATGGCGCGCATTGTACCAGAGCTCAAAACAAACAAAAATGAAAAAATGTCACTCAATCTATAATTAGCCGATGTTTTTTGGTTTGAAGTGGCTTAATCAGTCATTGTTGAAGCTTTGTTAATAAATGTAAGTGTTGTTTTAGTAAAATGAATTATGACTGGTATAGGATGATTTTGGGATTTGGTGATGAAAAATGACTTTTTTTTAAAGAAAATACTCTATTTTTTCCAATTTTATCAAACATACGTTTTATTTGTTAAAAGCAGTCTTACAATGCAGTACAATGAGTTATTTATTTAATTGATGTATCTGTTATGAAAGTTTTTATCAAAACGTTTATTGCTGTGTTTGTGTTATTAATTGCTCAGAATGTTTTTGCTGTTAAACAGGTTGATATTTTTACTCAATCTATATTGGTTGAAAAAAATGCCAATGCCACTCGAATTAGTTCTGTGCGTAAACAAGCTATGTTGCAGGTTTTGCAATCGGCTAGTCTAATTCAAAATATTGATAAAATAGCGCTTATTAGGGTGGGGTTGTTAAAACATAAACAATATATCGCATCCGAAAAGGTTAATCGTTCTGATGAAGTTTTTATTTCAGTAATTGGTCAAGAAATACCAATGATAGAATTAGAAATTCAATTTGATTCTAAAAAAATTAATCAATTATTGTTACAAGCAAAAGTATCTACATTGGATGCAAAAAGACCAGAAACAATTATGATAGTTATGGTGCAACATAAAGACGGTTCCACCAATATATTATCTCGCAAAGATTTGTATGTTGAAGCCGGGCTTGATGTTCCTTTTTATGAATCGATTACTCAGCAATTCGAAAAAGAGGCCAATACATTACAATTGCCTATTGTTTGGCCAATGATGGATTCTCAGGATTTATACTTTTTTGATCAAAGTGATTTTTGGCAGGTTGATAAAAACAGTATTATAAACTTTGCTAAACGTTATTCGGTACAGGTTATTTTAATTGCTAGAATAAAAGAGCATGACGATGGTCGTTTTATTGGTGAGTGGAATGTGTTGGATTTAGGGCAACCTAAAGTGCAATATTATGATTCATTAACTGAATTTACGGGTGCAGGATTAAAACAATTAGCTCAAAGTGTGATGCAGCAATATGGAATTAATCCTAACGATAAAAAAGATGAACGGGTATTAATTAGAATGAATCAAATTAAATCCATTACTGAATTTCATCAAAATGAAGTGTTTTTTAATCGAATTTCTGGTGTTGAATCTGTGAATGCATTAAACGTGAATGGTTTTGAAGTGACCTATCTATTACAGTTAGGTGTAAGTCAAAAACAGTTTTTATCAAGTTTGAAATTAAATGATAATATCGAATTTTTAATTGAAGATGAGTTACGTCGCCCACTAATGATTGATGTCATTATTAATGATTTTGAATAAAAAGGAAAAAATAATGGAAATAACAGATTCTAAAAAGTGGTTTTATATTATAACAGCCATTTTCATTTTGGTTTTTTTCTATATGTTATCACCAATTTTAACCCCGTTTTTAACCGCTATGCTTTTGGCTTATATAGGTGATCCGGTTGTTGATAAGTTAGAAAAAAAGTTTAGTCGGGCAGTTTCAGTCACAATTACATTTTCTGTATTAACATCTGTTTTTTTAATTGTCGGATTAATATGTGTGCCAATTTTATTTAGGCAGATAGATGAATTGATTTCTACGATACCTGAATTATTGGCTTGGGCTCAAAATGTATTATTACCCTGGATAAGTGATAAAACCGGTGTTGAAACAACTCAATTGTCGTTAACTCAAATAGGTAAAGATTTGGATTTGGGTAAAACATCCAGTGTGTTAGCAAAAGTGATTGCTTCGTTAGGTTCTTCTACATTACAAATTATTGGAGTGATCGGTAATTTATTTTTGATACCAGTTGTTACCTTTTATTTACTGCGTGATTGGGATATTTTAGTGGCTAAAATTGGTCGTTTAATCCCTCGTCAGTATTTGCCGACTACTACTTCAATTACAATTGAATGTCATGAAACCCTGGGAGCCTTTCTTAAGGGGCAGCTTGTTGTGATGTGTGTTTTGGGTTCAATTTATAGTGTAGGTCTGATGGTAGTAGGTGTTAAATTTGGTTTGATTATTGGTATTATTGCAGGGCTAGCTTCCATTGTGCCTTATATGGGTTTAATGGTGGGGTTAGGGATTGCAATGATCAGTGCATTTTTTCAGTTTGATTCTTATTTGCCATTAGTTTGGGTGTTGGCCATATTTATGGTTGGTCAGGTACTTGAGGGTACTGTGTTAACCCCTATGTTAGTAGGGGATAAAATTGGATTACATCCTGTTGCGGTTATTTTTGCAGTATTGGCAGGAGGGCAGTTATTTGGATTTGTTGGTATTTTATTAGCGTTACCGATTGCGGCAATTGTGATGGTGGTGTTACGTAGAATTCATACCGATTATAAAAATAGTGAATTTTACGATCAATCCAAACCAAATGAAGTTAGTGATCATTCTGAAGAGGGTGAGTTTGCTGATCAATCTATAGAGAAGGTTCAACCTGAAAAAGGTGAGGTTGCTGATCAATCTATAGATAAGGCTAAACCTGAAAAAGGTGATTTAGATCATGTCTAAACAATTATCGTTGGTGGATCAAATTCCTTTGGGAGTGCAAATTGAAGAGCACTCCACTTTGGATACTTTTTATATTGGATCTAACGAGCAAACGTACTGTTCTTTACGTCCTTTTCTTATGGATGACTCGCAGTTTTTTTTGTGTTTGTGGGGGAATCCTTTAAGTGGTGTGACCCATTTGTTACAAGCTATCACGCATATGGGTATTCAGTCAGGTAGGCGCTGTATTTATTTGCCACTTAAAACCGTTCAAGATTTGTCGTGTAGTGTATTGGATGAGTTGGATCAATTTGATGTGGTATGTTTGGACGATCTTGAAGACGTATTAGAAAAAGAGGACTGGCAAGAAAGTTTGTTTAATTTGTTTAATCGATTTAAGGGTTTAAATAAACGATTGGCAATTGGTTTAAAACAACACCCGGCTCAACTTGAAATTTCGTTAAAGGATTTGCGTTCACGTTTAAACTGGGGGCTTAGTTTACAGGTGCACGCTTTAAATGAAGGTGACTTAAAACAAGCTCTAAAAGAAAAAGCACAGCGTCAAGGTTTGTTGTTAACTGATGAATTAGCTAACTATATTGTGTCTAGAGCGCCACGCGATATAAAATCAGTATTAAATATTTTTGAAAAGCTAGATCAAACATCATTGGTTGAGCAGAAAAAACTGACTGTATTATTTGCTAAAAAAATAATGGGCTGGAAATTCAGTGTCTTGATTGTGTTTGCTGCACTTCAATAACAGGTTTATCTGCTTGTCCTATTAGCTCAGACGAATTAGCTAACTATATTGTTTCTAGAGCACCACGCGATATAAAATCAGTGTCTTGATTAAGGTTGTTAAACCTCAATCACAATTTTAACAGCTTGTTCTATTTGGTCAGACGATTTAGCCTTTATTGCATTTCTAATTTCATCAATTGCTGGGCTTTGACTGTCGTTTTTAAACTTATTAAGATTTTGAAAACCTTTTAATGTTAAAACACAATGATTAAACCCGTTAAAACCTTCGCGCGAGCTAAAACGAATAAAACCTTCTCTTTCTAAAAAAAGTACAGTACCAAAACATGACATGTATCGTTTAGAGTGCATGCCATATTCATCTACTTCATCTTCGCCGCATATTCCATCTAACCACAGTGTGTCTTCGCGTGGGAACCGTGCATGTAACTGCTTAAAAATTTGGCTTAAGTCGTGATAAAAATCACAAATATGGATATCAAACATCTTGTCTGTATTTCTCAAAGAAATGAGCAATACGAGACATGGTTTCGTTTAACTCTTCGGGTGATTGTAAAAATACTAATCTAAAGTGATCAGCAGTTGGCCAGTTAAATCCTTTGCCGTGAATCAATAATACTTTTTCTTGTACTAATAAGTCCAAAACCATTTTTTCATCGTCTTGAATGTTGAATTTCTCACGGTCCATTTTGACAAACATATATAGAGCGCCTTTAGGTTTGACGCAGCTGATGCCTTCTATTTTGTTTAGTTTTTCCCAAGCTAAATCGCGTTGTACACATAAACGGCCTGTCGGAAGAACTAAATCGTCTATTGATTGATATCCACCTAGGGCTGTTTGAATTGCGTGTTGTGCGGGTACATTCGCGCAAAGTCGCATTGATGATAATATGTTTAGGCCTGCTATAAAATCGGTAGCGTGTTTTATAGGGCCGCTTAATACCATCCAGCCAGAGCGGTATCCAGCTAGACGATAGTTTTTAGATAATCCACCATAAGTGATAATAAATACATCGTCACAAAGGCTAGCTATCGGGGTGTGAGTTGCACCGTCATATATAATTTTGTCGTAAATTTCATCGGCTAAAATAAGTAAGTCGTATTCTCGTGCTAGTTCTATAATTTGTAAAAGAGTCTTGTCATCGTAAAGAGCACCGGTCGGGTTATTAGGGTTGATAATAACAATTGCACGAGTTTTATCGGTGATTTTTTTTCGCATATCATCGATATTTGGAAACCATTCATTTTCTTCATCACACAAGTAGTGAATCGCTTTGCCCCCCGCTAAATTAACCGAAGCAGTCCAAAGTGGATAATCAGGCATAGGGATAAGAATTTCATCATCGTTATTTAGAAGTGCCATGGTTGTTAAGCTGATTAATTCGCTTACTCCATTACCTAAATAAATATCATCTATATTGACCCCTGTCACATTTTTCTTTTGAAATTCTTGCATAACGGCTTTACGTGCGCTGTAAAGCCCTTTAGATTCACAATAACCTTCAGAGTTTTGCAGGTTTTTAATGACGTCGGTTACAATCTCATCCGGTGCGTTTAAGCCAAAATGAGCAGGAGAGCCCACATTTAACTTCATGATACGATGGCCTTCGTCTTCTAAACGTTTGGCGGCATCCAGCACAGGCCCACGAATGTCATAACATACATTAGCTAACTTGTCGGACTTTTTAATTTCGTTCATGGGTGCACCTTTGAGGCAAATGTTTTAAAAGAGATATATGATACCTGTTAAACGAAAACTCGAAAATCAATTTTGGAGAAAATAATGGATAAAGCGCAATTAAAATCAAAATTATCGAATATTGCATGGGATGTGACACAAAACAAAGCAACTGAGCGCCCATTTACGGGTGAATATGTTGATCATACACAGTTAGGTCAGTTTCGTTGTGTCTGCTGTGATCAATTATTGTTTGAATCTAATACTAAATTTGATGCTGGATGTGGTTGGCCGAGTTTTAATCAATCGATTGATGGGGCAATTACAGAAATTAAAGATACGACTCTAGCAATGATACGAACTGAAGTAGTGTGTTCAAATTGTAATTCGCATTTGGGGCATGTTTTTAGTGATGGGCCGATACCAACTGGGCTGCGTTATTGTATTAATTCAGTCAGTATCGATTTTGACTCTAAAGCTTAATCGTAATCCTGTTTTTTCTGCCATTGCTCTCCATCATTCATCGCTTCAATGTTTTCAGACAGGCTGTTTGATGTAGCAGATTTGTTATTTTCAGCGTTAAATTCACGCCATTTAGTTTGAATTTCTTTTATAAAGTTTATTAATTCAATATTTTGTTGGCTGAATTTTTCTTTATGTTGGCTTTTACTGATGGCGTCTATCGCTTTTTGGCTGTGGCTATGTGCCTCTTTGTATTTTTCTTTATCTAAATTGTGTTTTGCTGCATTAATATAAAAATCACAAGTAGCTTCGAGCATTTTAATTTCAGTTTGTTCAATTAAATGGGTTGCTAATGAACTGGTTATACGTTTAACGCTGTAACTATCTTGAATGTAGGAATGGATGGTTCTAAGGGCGTTGCGATATAAGTTAACTTTTTCGTGTTCAACGGTAGTGTCAGTTTGATTGTTGTTTTTAGTTTGTTGGCGTTGATTGATGACTAATTGTAAATCACTTTGTAGGTATTCTTTTTGTTTTGGGTTGATTTCAATGCTTTGTTTGTAAGCTGTGATTAAGGATTGAAAAATAAAATCACGTAACTCTTGTGTCCAATATTTAGGCGGTAATGTGCTGAGTGTGTTTTGTAATCTTTTGATTTGCTCGCTTAATTGAGCAAGTTTTGCTTGTCTTGCTAATTTAGTTCGATGCCTGCCTTGAGCAATTAACATTGCTATAAACATGCTAGAAAAAACAATAACGGTGATAATTGTAATTATACTTGTCATTTTAAAGGGTTATTATCTTAATTGAGGGTAATAACCTGAGTGTAGACGATAAATTACTTTTTGCTAAGTTGGCGTTTTCTTCTTATGAATAACGGTAATAGTGCAACTAAGGTTAGGGTGATACCACATACAAATGAGATAACTAACCAAGCAAATATAGGCAGAGGAAATGTTTTATAATCTAAAAAGGATAATTGAATTGAATGGGTGTTTTCGGCACTAAATCCAATAACGACACCTAATATAGTAAGAGAAATTAAAATCGACCAAAATTTTAAAAGTTTAAATAATTTTTTCATGAATACGTTAGGGCTCGATACTGGCGTTAACACAATCTCTCAATTCTTTACCAGGTTTGAAATGAGGGACAAATTTGCCGTCAAGTATAACAGACTCGCCTGTTTTAGGGTTGCGTCCAGTGCGTGCATTTCGATAATGCAGTGAAAAACTGCCAAATCCACGAATTTCAATTCGATCACCATCGGCTAATGTTTCGCTCATGGCATCTAACATAATCTTTATAGCAAACTCGATATCCTTTACTGATAACTGATCTTGCTTGTCAATTATACGTTCTATAAGTTCTGATTTTGTCATTTGATTTCCTCTAACCTTATTCATGTCGTCATGAAAGTATGACGTTCTGAATTAAAATGCTATAGGTTGTTTTTTGTTCAGCTTGTCTCCTAGACTAAAACACAAACATTGCAAACGCAAGTCCTTATTTTTAAAGGTGTTTTTGGTGATTGGGTGTTTTCTTGGTGTAAATTGCAGGCATAAAAAAGCCGAGACATTGTCTCGGCTTAAATTAGACATTAATAAATATTATTTATTTATTGTCCATTTGTTGCTTGATTAGGTCACCAATTGTAGTTGGGCCTTCAGCTTCAGCTTGTTTTTCACGTAATTCTTTAACAGCAGTTTTCTCATCATCAGAGTCTTTAGACTTGATAGATAAACCAATTACACGATTTTTACGATCAACATTGATGATCTTAGCTTCAACTTCGTCGCCTTCTTTCAATACGTTACGAGCGTCTTCAACTTTATCTTGGCTGATTTCAGAAGCTTTTAATACAGCTTCAACTTCGTCAGCTAAAATAATGATTGCAGCTTTAGCATCTACTTCTTTAACGATACCTTTAACAATTGCGCCTTTGTCGTTTTCAGAAGCGAATTCTGCAAACGGATCAGAGTCTAATTGCTTGATACCTAAAGAAATACGTTCACGTTCAGAATCGATAGACAAGATAGTAGTTTCTAACTCATCACCTTTCTTATAACGACGAACTGCTTCTTCACCAGATTCGTTCCAGCTGATATCAGACAAGTGAACTAAACCGTCGATGCCGCCTTCTAGACCGATGAAGATACCGAAGTCAGTGATCGATTTGATCTTACCTGAAACTTTATCATTCTTCTCATACTTACCAGAGAAATCTTCCCATGGGTTAGTTTGAGTTTGCTTGATACCTAAAGAGATACGACGACGTTCTTCGTCAATATCAAGTACCATTACTTTAATTTCATCGCCAACTTGAACAACTTTAGAAGGGTGGATGTTTTTGTTAGTCCAATCCATTTCTGAAACGTGAACTAAACCTTCAACACCAGTTTCTAATTCTGCAAAACAACCGTAGTCAGTTAAGTTAGTTACTTTAGCAATAACGTGCTTATCTTCTGGGTAACGAGCTTTGATGTCGATCCAAGGATCTTCGCCTAATTGCTTAAGACCTAATGATACACGATTACGCTCGCGATCAAACTTAAGAACTTTAACGTCTATTTCATCGCCAACTGCAACGATTTCGCTTGGATGTTTAATACGTTTCCAAGCCATATCAGTAATGTGTAATAAACCATCAACACCACCAAGATCAACAAAAGCGCCGTAGTCAGTAAGGTTTTTAACGATACCTTTAACTTCTTGGCCTTCTTGTAAGTTAGATAACAATTCGTCACGTTCAACGGAGTTAGCTTGCTCAAGAACAGCACGACGAGATACAACAACGTTATTACGTTTTTGATCAAGTTTGATAACTTTAAATTCTAATTCTTTACCTTCCAAATGAGTAGTTTCACGTACTGGACGTACATCTACTAATGAACCAGGTAAGAAAGCACGGATAGCGTTAACTTCAACAGTGAAACCGCCTTTAACTTTTCCGTTAATCACACCCATGATGACTTCTTCATCATTGAAAACACGCTCAAGTTCTAACCAAGATTCAGCACGTTTTGCTTTTTCACGGGATAGTTTGGTAGCACCAAAGCCATCTTCAACAGCTTCAAGGGAAACTTTAACTTCATCACCAATAGCAACTTCAAGTTCGCCTTTGTCGTTCAAAAATTGCGAACGAGGTACGATACCTTCAGATTTTAGACCTGCATGGATAGTTACCCAATCGTTATCGATATCGACAACTACGCCGGTTACGATTGATCCTTGTTGCATGTCTGTGGTTAATAAACTTTCTGCAAATAATTCAGCAAAATTTTCGCTCATTATTTTAATACCTAATAATGTGATTAACGGCTCAACGGTGTGAGCACTGCCGTATCCCAATCCATACGGGTCAACCTGAGTTAAGCAACTTAACCGACGACTGGGCGTTTAAGAGGTTAAATTGCAATAAAATAGAATACCTAAATTTAGTCTATAACTTCAAAAAAGCGAAGTAATAGCCAAAAATTGGAGCGCGCATTTTACAGTATGTGTGCTTAGATGCAAGAGTTAGCGTTAGCTAGTGCTGATTCTTTTGTTAAGTTTGATTTCAGTAGGTGAAATGTTACTTTTATATGCCAATACTTCGACGCCAGCTTCCTGTGCTTTTGAGAGTAAATCTGCATAAACGTCGTCAATAAACGAGGCGGCTTTTACGTCATTAATGCCGTCGTGGGCCACATGAAATAATAAGATCGAGCGAAAACCCAGCTGTTTCATTTCGATTAATTCACGTAGATGTTTATGGCCTCTTGTAGTGACTGAGTCAGGAAAATAACCTTGTCCGTCTTCATATAGTGTGACGTTTTTGACTTCAACATAAGCGTCGGCAAACTCAGAGTGATCTTTAAGTAATAAGTCTATGCGGCTTTTTTCTGATCCATATTTTTGTTCCGTTAAAATGGTTTTGTAGCCAGTTAACTCAGCCACTACGTTGTTGTTAATGCCTTCTTGTACAATTTTGTTTGCACGGTTTGTTTGAATGCAAACAAGATGTTGTTGATCGATTTCAATTAACTCCCATGTGAATTTAAGTTTTCTTTTAGGGTTGTCGCTTGTTGAAATCCATACTCGTGCATTGTCTTCAAGTAATCCACGCATTGAGCCTGTGTTTGGGCAATGGGCAATAACAATTTGGCCGTCATCTAATAATATGTCTGCAAAAAAACGTTTGTAGCGCTTAATAAATCGGCCAGATATTAACGTTGGGAAATTCATAAATTCATCTTTTTAATAAGTAGTTTTCAAGTCGTTTAACGGCTTGTTTTAATCTAGGTATGTCACATGTATATGCGATACGGACCATTTGATTTGCATTGTGTCCTCTAAAGTCGGCACCTGGAGTGATAGCGACACCAGTAGCATCAAGTAACGCTTTACAAAATTCCATACTGTTATCGGTGAATTTACTGGCATCGGCGTAAATGTAAAATGCACCATCACAAGGTTGATCGATGATAAAGCCAAGTTTTCTTAACTGAGGTAATAAATAATCACGACGAGCTTTAAATGCTTTAGCCCTAGTCTGAAATTGTTCGATACAGTCATCGTCTAATGCTCGGATAGCTGCATATTGTGCGGGTGTTGGTGCAGATAAATACAGATTTTGAGCCAGTTTATCGGCTGCTTCAATCATATGTTGTGGTACAACAATCCAGCCAATTCTCCAGCCTGTCATTGAAAAGAATTTAGAAAAACTGTTAATTACTATAATTTGATCGCTATGGCTTAAGGCGGTGATGTTTTTATTGTTGTAAGTTAGGCCTTGGTAAATTTCATCCACAATCAACTGGCTGTCATTTTTTAATGCGTGATTGCTTAGAAGTTCAAGTTGTTTGTTATTTAAAACAGTACCAGTAGGGTTGGACGGGCTTGCAATCAAAAGTCCTTTAAGGTTATTTGGCCAATACTTTTGTAATAATGATTTGGTGATAGTAAATTGATTTGTTTTATCCACGGGCATGGATGAGTGGTTTGAACCTAATAACTCAATGATATGTTGGTTACACGGATATCCGGGTTGTGTAATTAACATGGTATCTTTTGGGTCAAGAATTAAACTTAACGCCAGCATTAATCCTGATGATGCACCAGGAGTGATAATGATTCGTTCGGGTTTGATTTGAGTGTCAAAATATTTCGCATAATATTGGCTGAGTTTTTGTTTAAGCTCGAAAAGCCCTGTTGATGCGGTGTATTTGGTTTTCCCTGCTAAAATTGCATCACTTCCCGCTTTTGCAACTTCAGGTAAATCAGCAGCATCTGGCTCGCCTACCTCTAAATGTATGATATCTATACCGCTGGCTTCTAGAGCTTTTGCCTTGGATAAAATGTCCATTACATAAAACGGTGCAATGTCATCGAGTCTTTTTGCCAGTGATACCATGGGTGAAAACCTGTAAGATAAATTTTTTCAGCATTCTAGCACGCACCCCATGAGTTCGCATATATCACAAGTTTCAAGTTACAGAGGGCGTTTTGCGCCAACACCTACTGGCCCATTACATATGGGGTCATTGATAGCGGCGTTAGCCAGTTATTTGGATGCAAAAGCCAATAATGGCAAGTGGTTATTACGTATCGACGATATTGACCCCCCGCGTGAAGTAAAAGGAGCCACTGTTTCAATTTTGAAATGTTTAGAGGCTTTTGGTCTTTTTTGGGATGAAGAGGTGGTTTATCAATCCAAGCAATATGCTAAATACGAGTCATTTTTAAGCCAAATTTCGTCAAAAACCTATTCTTGTATCTGTTCGAGAAAACAAATCGGTCCAAATGTCTATCAATCAACCTGTTTTGGTAAATCTGTTGATTTAAATTTACCTCATTGTGTGCGTTTTCATATTGATTATCCTAATGTGGAATTTGAAGATCGAATCCAATTGGCTCAAACACTTTTTCAGAACGAAGATTTTGTCATAAAAAGAAAGGGTAATCTCTGGTCTTATCATTTAGCAGTGGTAGTGGATGATTATTTGTCTGGAATTACAGATGTAGTTAGGGGGGTTGATTTATTAGATTCAACTTTTAGGCATATTCAATTACAAAAAACGCTGGGTTTTACCGTGCCACGTTATGCGCATATTCCTGTTTTAGTTGAATCAAACGGTCAAAAATTAAGTAAACAAAATCTGGCTAAACCAGTGGGTGTTTCCAGTCAAAATATTGAACAAGAGTTGAAATTTGCCCTTGTTAAACTTGGTATTGATGTAAAAGATAATCAAAATGTACAAGAAATGCTCAAGTTCGCAGTGCAGTGTTGGGATATAAATAGTCTGAAAGGCAAAAAAACAATGCAAAACCAATAAAATATTTAATCACCCTCTCAAAGGGTAAAGAAATGTATTAACTCATCTGGGATAATACACGCATAAACTTAAAAAGTGGCTTGTTTCCCTTGGTTTTATTGAGTTTAAAATTGTAAAAAATTCATATATGTCTATGCTTCTGTCAGTGTCGGCAGGTTAGAAAAGTGATGATTTTTAGAATTTATGAAATCTAACTTAAAAAAAACCATATTTATTGGGTGTGAACATTGCAATGAACCGCTGTTTTAAGCATACTTGCGCCGCTTTTTTTAACCTAATTATTAATAACTAAACTGGATGCAACTATGAATAATACAAGCAGTCCTGATCAGTTGACTTATAACTACAAAGTTGTACGTCAATTTGCTTTCATGACGGTTGTTTGGGGAATTATTGGTATGTCGGTAGGTGTGATTATCGCCTCTCAACTATTATTTCCTGAACTTAACTATGGCCCATTTCACTTTGGTCGTTTACGACCACTACATACCAATGCTGTGATTTTTGCATTTGGTGGCTCGGCATTATTTGCCACGTCGTATTATGTGGTACAGCGTACTTGTCAAGCGCGTTTAGCTTTTGAAGGGCTTGTAAAATTTACCTTCTGGGGCTGGCAAGTAATGATTGTATTAGCAATCATCACCCTGTTAATGGGTATGACTTCTGCTAAAGAATACGCTGAGCTAGAGTGGCCAATTGATATCCTGATTACTTTGGTATGGGGATCTTATTTGGTTGTATTCATAGGAACCATCATGCGTCGTAAATCTGCGCACATCTATGTGGGCAATTGGTTCTATCTAGCTTTTATTATCACTATCGCGGTTCTGCATGTAGTAAACAGTGCGTTTACTCCTGTGACATTGTTTAAGTCATACTCGGCTTACTCAGGTACACGTGATGCAATGATTCAATGGTGGTACGGTCACAATGCAGTTGGTTTCTTCTTAACTGCTGGTTTCTTGGGTATGATGTATTATTTTGTACCTAAACAAGCTAACCGCCCAGTTTACTCATATCGTTTATCTATTGTTCATTTTTGGGCGCTAATTAGTGTTTACATGTGGGCAGGTGGTCATCACTTACATTATTCAACCCTTCCAGATTGGGCACAAACAGCCGGTATGGTTATGTCGTTAATTCTATTAGCTCCTTCTTGGGGTGGTATGATCAACGGTATGATGACACTTTCTGGTGCTTGGCATAAATTAAGAACCGATCCTATTTTACGTTTCTTAGTACTGTCTTTATCGTTCTACGGAATGTCAACATTCGAAGGCCCTATGATGGCAATCAAAACAGTGAATGCGTTATCGCATAATACGGATTGGACCATTGGTCACGTTCATGCTGGTGCTTTAGGTTGGGTTGCGATGATCTCTATTGGCTCGTTATATCACATGATTCCTGTTTTGTGGGGCACCAAAGCGATGTACTCAACTAAACTAATTAATGTGCATTTCTGGTTAGCAACAACAGGTACAGTGCTTTATATCGTTGCTATGTGGATCAATGGTTTGATGCAAGGTTTCTTCTGGCGCGCTTTTGATGAATACGGCACGTTGAAATACGAGTTTGTAGAAAGCGTAGAGAACAGTGGTTTTGGTTACGCTATGCGTGCCATTGGTGGATTTGTCTTCTTAACGGGTATGTTAATTATGCTTTATAACGTTTGTATGACGATTAAACAGTCAAAAGAAGAAAAACAAACTGAATCTTTAGAATCTAAAACAGCTTAAGGGGGCGTTTATGAATCATTCAAAAATCGAAAAAAACGTCGGCTTGATGGCGATATTAGTTGTCGTAGCGATCAGCTTCGGTGGCTTAGTTGAAATCGTGCCTTTGTTCGCATTAGAAGAAACCACTAAGCCAGTAGAGGGTTTAAGACCTTATACCGCGCTTCAACTTGAAGGTCGTGATATCTACATTCGTGAAGGTTGTCATGTATGTCACACACAAATGGTTCGTCCATTACGTGCTGAAGTAGAGCGTTTTGGTGCGCCGTCTGAAGCGGGTGAATACATTTATGACCATCCGTTTTTATGGGGATCAAAACGTACTGGTCCTGATTTACACCGTGTTGGAACACGTGACTATTCTGATGAATGGCACCGTCAACATCTAGTGAATCCACGTAGTGTGGTTGCAGAATCTAATATGCCAGCGTTTGCGTTCTTGCAGCATAGAATACTAGACGGAAAAATTACGGCTAAAAAGATGAAAGCACTTTCTAGAGTGGGTGTACCGTATACACAAGAAGATATGGATGGTGCTAAAGATGCAGTTAAGGGTAAGTCTGAAATGACAGCCTTGATCGCGTATTTGCAAAATTTAGGTCAAGCATATCGTAGAACTCAAATTATTCGTACACGTCTAGCTGACGAAGCGAATAAGTAACTAAGTCACCGAGTTAATAAGGGGTAACAATGGATATCAATACACTTAGAGGTATTGCAACTATCTTGGCCATCGCAGGTTTTTCTGCGGTGTGTTATTGGGCATTTAGTAAAAAGAATACTAAAGCATTTAAAGACGCTTCTATGTTGCCATTTGCTGATGATGAAAATGATCAGCCCCCTAATGACTCAAAAACAGAGGAACTGAAAAACAATGAATAAAATACCTATGTTTTGGAATGTGTGGATCATCGGATTAACTCTGACTGTTATTATTGGCTTAGTCATAATATTGCACTTCACTCGTAAAATGAAAGGCGATGGCGAGCCGGATAAAACAACTGGGCACGTATTTGATGGTATCGAAGAATATAACAAACCGTTACCTAAATGGTGGTTATATTTGTTCTACGGCACAATAATCTATGCATTTTTGTATATTGGTTATTATGGTTATGCCAATATTGAAGGGGTTGCTAAGTGGTCATCGGCTGGGCAATTAGCGCAAGAACAAGAGGAATACGAAGCTAAATTTGGTGCAGTATTTACCGAGTTTAATAATACACCGTTAGCCGAGTTGGCAAACAATAAACAAGCTCAGGCAATGGGTGAGCAAATCTTTAGGAATAACTGTGTCATTTGTCACGGTGTTAATAAAGAAGGGCAAAGTGCTTATGGATTCCCTAACTTAACGGATAACGATTGGTTACATGGCTCAAGTGCGCAGCAAATCGAAAAGACTATTCAAGAAGGTCGTCGAGGCGCTATGCCAGCTCATAAAGAGTCATTAACAAATACTCAGCTTAAAGAAGTAACCGAATACGTATTATCTTTATCGCAAAACGATCAAAAGCCAAAAGCCGATATGGTTATAGCGGGTAAAGAAGTGTTCAATTCTACTTGTGCAGTTTGTCATGGTGAAGATGGTAAAGGTAAACATGATTTTGGTTCCGCAAACTTAACTGATGATATTTGGTTGTTTAATAATCCAAATTTAGAGTTGCGTGAAGATGTTTATTTTACTGTTAAAAACGGTCGTAAATCTCAAATGCCAGCTTGGGGTAAGATCATAGGTGAGAAAAAAGCGCATTTAGCCGCAGCCTATATTTACGCTGAAAGTTTAAAATAAAAGATCCAAATGATGCTGGCATTCGTCGGCATCGTCTTTTTTTGCCCCATTTAAAATTCTAGTTGAGTTTATATGAGTAATAAAATTCCGATTAAAAATCTGACCCAAGATAGTAATGGTGAATATGATTTATATGTCTCCAGTGAAAAAATTCATATTCGACGTATAAAAGGTTTGTTCCGCAATTTACGTTTTTTTGGTGGGATTTTCTTATTTGCTGTATTTTTTGGTTTTGTTTGGCTTAATTATAATGGGGCGCAAGCAATAGTATGGGATATTCCAAAACGTGAATTTAGTATTTTCTGGATAACATTTGGTCCAAAAGACTTAATATATTTAGCCAGTGCTTTAATAATTAGCGCATTCGGATTGTTTTTTATTACGGCTGTAGCGGGAAGAGTTTGGTGTGGTTACACCTGTCCTCAGTCTGTTTTTACTTGGGTGTTTATGTACATCGAAGAAAAATGTGAAGGCAAACGAAATGCTCGTATAAAATTAGATAACGAAGATCATAGTTATAATCGATTTATTAGAAGAACCCTCAAACATATTTTATGGTTGGTTGTAGGGTTTATCACCGCTTTGACTTTTGTTGGATATTTCTCACCAATTAGAGAATTGTTTCTTAGTTTATTGGATGGTTCAGCGCATTACTGGGAATATTTTTGGGTTGGTTTTTTTACATTGGCTACTTACGGTAATGCTGGTTGGCTTCGTGAGCAAGTGTGTATTTATATGTGTCCTTACTCTAGATTTCAAGCGGTGATGTTTGACGAAAATACCCTAGTAATTGCATACGATGAAAAACGCGGAGAGAATCGAGGTTCACGTAAAAAAGGCGCGGATTATAAAAAAGAAGGTCTTGGTGATTGTATAGATTGTGATCTGTGTGTGCATGTTTGTCCGACAGGTATTGATATACGTGATGGGTTGCAAATTGAATGTATTGGTTGCGCGGCCTGTGTTGATGCCTGTGATTCTGTTATGGATCAAATGGGTTATGATCGAGGTCTTGTAAAATACACCAGTGAGAATGCTGAAAAGGGTAAAAAGTTTACATTAATTCGTCCAAGGGTTGTCTTTTACGCGGCGGTACTCATCTTTATGACTACAGCAATGGTATGGTCAATTTCAAACAGAAGTAATGTCGACATAGAAGTAACACGTGATCGTGGTGATTTATATAATGTTGAAGACGATAAAATAATTAACAGTTATCGCTTTAAATTAACCAATACAACTCAAGAAACACAAAAATATACAATCAAAGTAGTGGGTAATCCTAATGTCAGTTTGGATGTGAAAACAAATTGGGAATTAAACGCATTAACGAATATAAAAATTGATGTGTTTGTGAGTATGCCATTGGATAAAGTTGATGCTTTTAATTATGAGTTACAGCTTGAAGTGCTGCAAGATGGAAAAGTAATCGAAAGTGAAAAAACCACATTTATAACTAACTGGAATCCGTAATGACAATTCAACAAAATGATCAATTTAATAGTGGGCCAGCCTACAAACAACCTTGGTTTTGGTTAATTATGGCTCCGTTAATGACAACAATATTAGTTGGAACTAGTATGTTGGTTTATTCTATTTTTGCTTATGACGGGCGTACTGTTGACCGATATACAAAAGATGGTTTTAATGTAACTAAGTCTTTTGAGCGTGAGCAAAAAGCGCAGTCTTTACAGATTAAAGCAAATGCGACAATCAGTGACTATGGCAATGGTAGTTTATTAACAGTAGATTTGATGGGGGTGTTAGAAAATAAACCTGTGATATTATTGTTAACTATTTATTCCCCTGCTTCTAAAATTCAAGATGTGAAAATTGAATTGATGTTAGTTGATGGTATGTATCAAGCTATAATTGAAAAACAAGAACTATCAAAACGCACTATGCAAATTATTGATCCGACTGATAAAACTTGGTTAATTCAAACTAAACAATCTTGGCCTTTAACTGGGGCAACTTTGTTTACGCCTTATATGTCAGTCTATTAGGAATGTATAATGGCTTCAACATTATGCTTTCATTGTCAGTTACCTAATACTAATCAAAATATAGATTCACAAATTGATGGCCAGCTACAATTTTTTTGTTGTTATGGCTGTCAAGCTGTTGCTAGCACTATTCATGGGGCTGGGCTTGATCAGTTTTATCAATATCGAAAACCTTCTAAAATAAAAACCGTAAATAAAAAACAACCTTTTAAAATTTATGACAGTGAAACAATGTTAGATAGTTTTGCTTTTAAGTCTGAAGAGTTTTTAACTAAATATGAAGCGCAGTTTTCAATTGAAGGGATTAGTTGTGCAGCTTGTGTTTGGTTAATAGAGCAAAGGTTAAAACAAGAAAAATCGATAGCTCATTGTTATGTGAATTTAAGTCAATCACGTTTGAGTATTGGTTGGAATCAAGCGGAAATTTCAATCAGTACAATAATGCAAATCTGCCAAGAAATAGGTTTTACTTTAACGCCGTATCAGCCCGACGCTCATGAAAAAATTCAAAAGAAACAAGCTCAAAGTTATTTGATTAAATTAGCCATTGCTGGTGTTGCCAGTATGCAATCTATGATGAATGCGGTCGCTTTATATTCAGGTAGTATTACCGAACAATTTGAAATATTAATGCGCTACGCCAGTTTGTTTTTGGCGATTCCGGTTGTGTTTTATTGTGCCTCTGGTTTTTTCAAAAATACATTACGTGATATTAAACATAAACATTTAACCATGGATACTCCTGTTGCAATTGCAATTGGCTTGGCTTTTATTGCCAGTGTAAAAGCAACCATATTGCATAATGGTGAGGTGTATTATGAATCCTTGTGTATGTTTACTTTCTTTTTATTATTGGGTCGATATTTAGAATTTAGAACACGATTAAATCAAGGTAATCAAGGTAATCAACTTGTCTCGTTAGTACCGCAAGTATGTAAATTAATTTCTGGTGAAATTGTAGGGGTTAGATCCCTTAAAAAAGATGATGAATTGATATGTGCTATTGGTGAAATTATTCCCTGTGACGCTCAAGTATTATCCGGTGAAAGTGAAATTAATACATCTGCCATTAATGGTGAGTTTAAACCTGTTTTTAAAAAACAAGGCGACTTTGTTTTAGCCGGTTGTATTAATGTCAGTGATCAGTTAATTATTAAAGCGACACAAGTTGGTGAAAAAAGCTCAATTAATCAAATGTCAAAATTACTCGAGCGTGCAATGAGTGAAAAAACAAAACTGGCCAGCTTGGCTGATTCTGTCGCTTCTTATTTTGTATTGATTGTTTTGTGTTTGTCGTTGAGTGCTTATGGAGTCTGGTTATTTTATTCACCCCAGGATGCATTTTGGATCGCTCTGAGTGTTTTGGTGGTTACATGTCCTTGTGCGTTAAGTTTGGCAACTCCTGTTGCTATCACGCAGGCAGTGACTACATTAAGTCAAATGGGTTTGTTGATTACTCGTGCTGACGCTTTAGAAAAATTAAGTAAAATTAAAAAAATTGTATTCGACAAAACAGGCACGTTAACCAAAGGTGAGTACGAGATAGTTAAAACCACCTGTTATGCCAGCCAGTCAGAAAAAGATTGTTTAAATATAGCAGCGAATTTACAGGTTAAATCATCTCACCCAATTGCTAGCGCGTTTAACAATTATCTAATTAATAAGTTGGAAATGTCGAATTGGAAGAATATCCCATCAAAAGGGCTTCAGACTAGAATAGATAATTGTGAATATAAAATTGGCCACGCTGCGTTTTGTGATTTAAAAAATAGTGAGTTTGAAAGTTGTGAGTTAAAAAATGAAGATACATCAACAAACAGCGCTCAAATATTGTATTTAACTCAAAATAATCAGTTGCTTGCAAAATTCGAATTAGACGATCAAATTGAACCCAGTGCTTTTGAGTTTACAAACAAACAAAAACAAAAATTACCCAATGTCAGTTTACATATATTAAGTGGTGACCCTTCTTTACAGGTATCAGCTGTTGCTAAACAACTAGGTATTTCAGATATACATCACCCGTTAAATGCTCAGCAAAAACTTGACTGGGTTTCATCGCAAAATGATGCTTGTATGATGATTGGTGATGGTGTGAACGACGCCGCTGTTTTAGCGGGTGCAAGTGTGAGTGTGGCCATGTCACAAGGTGCTGATTTAGCTAAACAACAAGCGGACAGTGTATTGATTAGAAATGACTTATCAGTATTAGTTGATGCAATTTTATTAAGTAAAAAAACCAATAAAATCATAAAACAAAATGTAATTTGGGCGTTAATGTATAATTCATTGGCCGTGCCATTAGCGTTTATGGGCTGGGTGAGCCCTTGGATGGCTGCCATTGGTATGTCATTAAGCTCAATAATTGTCGTTTTAAATGCATTAAGATTGCGAAAAGTTTAAACAGGGTGTAAATTCCCGTCCAAATAAAATATTAATAGAATTAGGTAAGTATATGAGTGATTGTTTTGAAGAGTTAGAGTCAATTTTAGATTCAAGATGGATAAGTGAAGACGGCTTGGATCTTGTAGGTGCCATTGGTGCATTAACGGCTCATGTGATTTTACCTTCCGTGCAAATTGATAAAATTATTTTTGATCAACAATTACCCCAGGGTGACGATGTTGCTAGATGGGTAAAAATTAAACAAGATGTATGTAAGGCATTAGAAGAAGAATTATACGGTGAAACTGCATTTGAATTACCGTTTGAACTAACAGATGAAGTTGAAGACTCAGACATGCAGGCGTTTTGCTGTGC
>JALJPK010000080.1:0-5664 GCA_022968985.1 Pseudomonadales bacterium
AAACAAAATAATGCGTTAGGCAATTACAAAGCTATACAATTAGCTATTCAGTATTTTCTTAAACAATCTCACAAAACAAAATAATGCGTTAGGCAATTACAAAGCTATACAATTAGCTATTCAGTATTTTCTTAAACAATCTCACAAAACCAAATGATGCGTTAGACAGTTACCAAACAATACAATTATGTTTTCAGTGCTTTCTATACTATTTAACCAATCTTACAAAACAACATGATGTGTTAGGCAGTTACAAAACACTACAATTAACTATTCAGTGTTTTCTATACTATTTATACAGTCTTACGAAACTAAATTATGTTTAACACCCCCCTATCATTTGTCTTATTAATCCTTAATGACATTAAAATCACTCAAGTTTTAACCAGCGCACACACTTTTGCTGTAATTATCCAACAAAATGCAACCAAAGTGGTGCAAAACTGGGTGTCTATACTTATTTATCTAAACAAACAAAATGCTGATACTTTTTTATTTAAAACCAACAAATACATTCTTATTATCAAACAATATTTATCACATACTAAATACAACATTAACTATATAAAGCCCTATTATTTTACTGTATTTAATCAAATAAATTACACTCGCCTAGGTAATATCAGGGAATTCAACATTCAACTTTTAACTCACAGGTTGGTATTATGAAGTTTCGTTATAAAACCATCATTGGTATTGCAAGTATTGAAATAATATTATTAGGACTTATTGTTTTCACTGTACTAAGTGATTTAAAAAACTCGAACCAGACTCAAATGGAACAACAAATAAATAGTATCACTGAGCTATTTATAGCCTCCATTAAAGACGCTTACCTTTCTGATGACCAAACAACTATCGATTCCATCACTCAATTATTGGCCTCTACCAACTCTATTGACTATATAAAAATAATAAACAATCAAAGTGAAATTGTTTCGAGTTATGGTAATGAAACAAGCATAAACAACTCATTTATTGGGGACGATCATTTTGCAAAAACTAAAGATAATATTTTTGATGTACAAAAAAACATAAACATCAACGATCAAGTATTTGGATTTATTCAATTTGGCTTTAATGTTAAATTTCTAAATGATTCACTTTTAAAAACAACTCAACATTTATTATTTTACGCCATGTTAGAAGTTTTATTAGTTGCGATGTTTTCTTATCTATTAGGTAATTACCTTACTAGACAATTAAGCGATATAAAAAGAGCCAACAACGCTATTTCGCAAGATAACTATTCAATCATATTAAAACCCAAATCCAATGATGAAATAGGCGATTTAGCAAGAACCTATAATCTGATGCGCTCACAGCTCTTAGAAGCCAAAGAACAACGTGATGAACACGAACAAACCTTAAAAGTACTTAACAATGATTTAGAAGTACGTATTTGGAACCGCACGATGGATTTAGAAAAATCGAACCAAGAATTAAAAAACACCCAAAGTAGTTTAATTGAACATGAAAAACTCGCTTCAATTGGTTTATTGTCATCAGGGGTTGCACACGAAATAAACAACCCACTTTCAAGTGTAAATTCAAATATATTAACTATGCAGGAATACGTCACCATTCTTGCCAATAAATTAACAAGTGAAGACGACAAAATTAATTTTATTATTGAAGATTTACCTGATTTAATTAATGATTGTTTAATTGCTACCAAACAAATTAATACAATAGTCAGTGGGTTAAAAACATTTTCAAGCACACAAAATCAAACAACGTTAAAAGAAACTCAATTATCTGAATGTTTTAATCAAATATTTGTATTAATAAAACCATTGGTCCCCTATCATGTTAAAGTTAAAATAAACATACCCGACGATATAATATTAATAGCCAATCAAAGTAAGTTAATTCAGTTATTCTCCAACCTTTTAATTAATGCATTAGATGCCCTTGAAGAAAGTAAAACACAACAGGGTAAAATACATATAACTGCCAAAAAATCCAAAACAAATATGACTCTAACAATTAGTGATAATGGTATTGGTATGAACCACAAAACCCAACAACATTTATTCGATCCATTTTTTACAACAAAAGGAGTGGGTAAAGGCACGGGTTTAGGTTTAAGTATTGCTTATGGTATTGTTGAAGAATTCAACGGCGAAATATCTGTCAAAAGTCAGGTCAATAAAGGCACACAGTTTATTATTAAATTCCCACTGTAATTTATCAATTATCAAAACCACATACATGATTTATTCGATCCATCTTTTACAACAAAAGGCACGGGGTTAGGTTTAGCTTTAAGTTAAGGTATAGGCTTATTGTATTGTCAAAGAATTCAACGGCGAAATATCTGTCAAAAGTCAGGTCAATAAAGGCACTCAGTTTATTATTAAATTCCCAATTTGACTTATTATTTATTTAACATCACTTATTATTTACATATTTAATGCAACAACCTGTTTTTCAAAATCTGATAATAAATCTCAGTCAATTTCTCTAGATCGTCTTTTTTCACACATTCGTTCTTTTTATGGATTGTTGCATTGCTTATTACCCCAAACACCCCTTTTTTTAGCCCCAAAAAAAGCCAGATCAACTTGCATTAATCTGGCTTCATTTTCAACTTTCCTTTAATGCAATGGCATTTAATCCAATAACATATTTTTCAAAATCTGATAATAAATCTTCGTCAACTTCTCTAGATCATCTTTTTTCACACATTCGTTCACTTTATGAATGGTGGCATTCACCGGCCCAAGTTCCATTACTTGCGTACCCGTTGGCGCAATAAAACGTCCGTCAGACGTACCGCCTGCTGTGGATAATTCAGAGTCAAACCCCATCACTTCTTTTACAGCATCCATTGCGGCGTCTACAAATTTACCGCGACCCGTTAAGAACGGTAATCCTGAAATCTCCCATTCTACATCCGCTTTAATACCATATTTATCTAACTTGTCTTGTACACGTTGTTGTAATGACTCTGGAGAGGACTCCGTGCAAAAACGAAAACTTGACATCATATGGCATTCACCAGGAATCACGTTAGTTGCGCCTGTACCACTGTTGATGTTTGATATTTGGTAACTGGTTGCAGGGAAAAATTCATTACCTTCATCCCAAACCGTATCAATCATCTCTTGTAAAAAAGGCAATATAGTATGCACTGGATTTTCTGCCAATTGTGGATACGCAACATGGCCTTGTACACCATGGAAGGTATAACGGCCAATCATCGAACCACGACGGCCATTCTTAATAGTATCACCCACAATATCGGTACTTGATGGCTCACCTACTAAACAATAATCCATTTTTTCATTACGTTTTTCTAATACTTCCACTACTTTCACAGTGCCATTAATTGCATCGGCTTCTTCATCCGAGGTAATTAACATTGCAATCGAACCGTTATGATCCGGAAAATCTTGTACAAACTGCTCAGATGCTGCCATAAAACAAGCTATCGAGCCTTTCATATCGGCTGCACCACGAGCGTAAATCATACCGTCACGCTCAGTTGGCTCAAATGGATCGGAATCCCATTTTGATTTATCACCTACTGGTACAACATCAGTATGACCTGCAAATACAAATACAGGGGCAGTATCGCCTTTTCTTAACCAAACGTTTTTTACGTCTGCAAAGTCCATTTGCTCAGCTACAAACCCAAACGGCGTCAGTGTGTCGCTAATAAATTGTTGGCAACCACAATCCTCAGGTGTAACAGATTGGCGTGATAAAAGATCATAAGTGTATTGGATTGTGCGAGAGATTGATTGTGAGTCAGACATAACGATTAAACTTCAACTAAACTAAAAAGGTGGCGCATTATAAGGCTTTTAAAGGGATAAATCATGGGTAAATTTAAACAGTTTAAACAAACCAGTAAACAATGGATTATTGATCAGTCGATCCGCACAGGTGATAACTTCGCTTTATTGGTGAAAGGCAGTTATCTTTTCACCCTTGGTATGATGGTAATGATATGGACCAATAAATTAGCAGAACCTTCATTACAAGCAGAATTAATCACTTTATCTGGGTTAATTGTGTTAATTTTTGGTATAATCGTCAGTCTTCGCGGATACATGGCTTTAAGTCTGTTTCGTATTCTTAGATATTTTTTAGAAGAGTGACTCATGCCAAGCCAAAATCAGCCCGATATAGAAATCTACGTAAAAACAAAAGACGGGCAGATTATTAAAAACTGGCTAGAACGTTTCTTTAATCAAACCATCGACCTTGTCAAAAATGGTGACCTGCAAAGCAGCAACATCCAATATAACTCTCAAATCATCCCCGTTAATATTATGTTAAACGCTCAAGGTGGCTATTCAAGCCTTTGGTTTGATAGCGAACACACCGACTGGTTAAATGATTTAGAATGCGCCAAAGCATTTGTAAACGATACTAAAATTGAAGCACGTTGTATAAAATCAAGCTGGGCGGAAGACGAAGTAGAAGACCCTGATTGCTGGTTACAGATTGAAAAAGACAGCATAAGCGAAATCAACTGGAAATAACCTAGGCTCAAATGGATTTGATTACACATCATTTAATCAAACATTGATATTATCAAAATATCAATGTCATTCATCAGATAAACATCAGACAAAGACACTCACAATATGACCTTCAAAAAGTTCACCCTAACTAACCTGCCTTTTTTTATTTTAATTATTGGTTTAAGTTTATTAACTGCCTTTAAAAGCAGCAATACTAATTTAGTTTTTTCCGAGCAATTAATTGAAAGTTTGATATTTAATGGAAAATTACTGATTATTTGGTTTGCCCTTAATAAAGTATTAATGTATCTAAATTTATTTAGATCACGATTAATATTTTTAGCTTTGACAAGTTTTTACGCTATCACTCAAGCCAGCGCCAGAATCGAAGCGGGGGAATATTTACAATTTTCTCATTTAAAGCTGCTAATTAATTCATTTAGTGACTCAATGTTAGTCACCCTTGGTTCATTCCATTTGCTGAATCTAATTCTAATATTGGTGATTGTCGTTGTTATTGCTGTTGATTATTACTTTCATAAAAAACACATTTACAAGAATCAAGCATTGTTCATTTTAAGTTTGTACCTATTAACTTCAATATTAAGCATTAGTTTAATTGCCACTTTTTCTCAAAATAAAACAAAACTTACTAGCAATTTTTCAGGATCTTTACCGAGTCTATCGAATAAAAAGTTAAACAAGACACCCGATTATAATGTGCTTATCTTCATTTATGAGTCATTAAGTTGGGACTATTCCTCGTTTTCAGATACACATAACAATACACCACACATTCAAGCCCTTGCCAAAGACGGCGTAGAGTTTTTAAATATGAATGCTTATACACCCCATTCAAGTAAATCGTTATTTAGCATATTATGTGGTTCTGCTCCGATTTTAAATCAACCTATTTTAGAAACAGCCAGTAATTTAGAGACCACTTGTTTAGCTGATTTATTTAAACAAGCAGGATACTCACCTTATTTCATTCAAAGTGCATCTGGCACATTTGAGTCTCGTGCAAGGCTTGTTTATAACATGGGATTTGAGCATTTTTATGCTCGCGAAGATTTAAAATCACCTAAACTTGGTTATTTAGCATCAGATGACGCAAAATTATTTAATGTTTATCAAGAAAACTCCAAAACAGAAAAACCTTTTTTCTTAACCTTTTTCACTTCCT
>JALJPK010000080.1:5674-20937 GCA_022968985.1 Pseudomonadales bacterium
CGTCGCATCATCCTTATGTCATTCCAAAACAAACAAACATTAATACTAAGAATATGAGCGCTTTTGAGCGTTACTTAAAACTTCAGCAACGCGCCGATTTAACATTAGGCAAAATCATTGAAGATTTAAAACAAAAGGGTTTGTATGACAATACATTGATTATTGCATTAGCTGATCACGGTGAAGGATTTGGTATCAACAATGTTAAACAACATGTTGCTAACTTTTACGACGAAGGTTTGCATGTGCCTGCAGTGATTAAATTTCCGGCTCAATTTAAAGTAAAACCTAAGTTAATTAAACAACAATATTCATTAGTGAATGTAGCGCATTTTGTAGTCGATCAATTAAACAATAAAAACCCGCTGTCTAAAATTAAAAACTTATTGAGTTTTAAAAGTAAACACAAAAACACAGTCTATTTTAATTGTTGGAATGAACGAAAATGTTTTGGCTGGAAAGAAGGTGAATTAAAAACAGTGTTATTTCCAAAAACGAATACAACCAAAACTTATTCAGAGATTAACAATCAGCCAACAAAACTAATAAGTGAGCATAAAAGCACTGATTTAGAGCTTCAAAAAATGCAAGATGAATTTGATTTATACTTTAATCAAAGCTGGAAAGCTAAATATAAAGCGTTTAAATATTTGAATGAAACTAGCGGCTGGAATTGTATTAAAGGTAAGTCCTGTAAATTCATTAAAAACTAAAATTAAAACTAAAACTAAAACTAAAAAAGTCAGACATAAAAAAACCCGCAAGAGCGGGTTTTTTTATGAATTGTAAAAAACTAAACCATTACAGCACGTCTTACTTCTTCTTTATCCATTTCGTTTTTAAGACCCGACAGTACAACCTTGCCACGATCCAATACCGTTAAATTATCGGCTAGATCCCAAGCAAATTCAAAGAATTGTTCAACTAATAAAATACTCATATCACCTTGGTCACGTAAATAACCAATAACAAATTGAATGTCTTTAATAATTGAAGGTTGAATACCCTCTGTCGGTTCATCAAGTACCAACAGTTTGGGTTTCATTACTAATGCTCGAGCAATGGCTAACTGTTGTTGCTGTCCACCTGATAAATCACCACCACGACGATGTAACATATCACGCAGCACAGGAAATAAATCGTAAATTTCTTTTTCGATTCTACGCTCTTTTCTTGGTAATGCGGAAAAACCCGTCATTAAATTTTCATGTACTGTAAGTTGTGGAAATATTTCACGCCCTTGTGGCACCGATGCAATACCTGCTTTTGCACGCATATCGGCACTTAAATTATTAATAATTTTATCATTATAAATAATTTGGCCAGACGAGGCCGGATGCTGACCTGTAATACTTCTAAGTGTCGATGTTTTACCTACGCCGTTACGGCCTAATAAACAGGTTACTTTACCAATTTCGCAATTTAAATTTACGTTGTATAACGCTTGCGATGCACCATAGTGTAAATTCATATCTTTAACATTTAACATATTAACTACCTACCTTTTATCGGCCCAAGTACACATCAATGACCTGTTGATTACTTTGAACCTGATCCAAAGTCCCTTCCGCTAAAACACGACCCTCATGTAACACGGTCACTTTACATTCTAATGCACGAATAAAATCCATGTCATGTTCAACCACTACAACCGAACGTGTTTTATTTATTTCTTTTAATAACTCTGCGGTTTTCATGGTTTCATCATCGGTCATGCCTGCAGCAGGTTCATCCACCAATAACAATTCAGGGTCGGTTAAAATCAACATACCAATTTCTAACCACTGCTTTTGACCATGAGATAAATCACCAGCTAAACGCAGCTCATCTTCTTCTAAATTAATTAGCTTTAGATTGTCTTTTATTTTTTTGATGTCTTGTTTTGAAAGTTTATGAATCAATGACTGCCATACACTGCGTCTACCCGCCATTGCCATTTCTAAATTTTCAAACACACTCAGTGTTTCAATAACAGTTGGTTTTTGAAATTTACGACCTATACCAATATTAGCAATTTCAACTTCATCGAGTTGAGTTAAATCAATTGACGACTTAAAAATAACATCCCCTTCATCGGGTCTGGTTTTACCTGTAATGATATCCATCATGGTGGTTTTACCCGCACCATTTGGTCCAATAATGGCGCGCATTTCACCTGGTTCAATAATTAGGTTTAAATTATTAATCGCTTTAAAACCATCAAAACTAACACTGACACCACTAAGATATAAAATACCATTGGTATTTGCTAAATGTTTATTCACCATTAGACTTCTCCTTTCTTATCATCGTTTTTAGAGAATACTGTTGTCTTAACGCTTTCAACAAAAGCTTGTAATTTAGCATTTGAAAACATACCCGCAATGCCTTTAGGGAAGAACAAAGTTGAGACCACAAACAAACCACCCAACAAAAACACCCAAAATTCTGGGAACAAACCAGTGAACACTGTTTTAGCGTAGTTAACTAATACCGCACCAATAATAGCGCCATAAATAGTGGCACGACCACCAATAGCTACCCAAATAACAATCTCAATTGAATTCAAAGGACTGAACTCATCTGGGTTAATAATACCGACTTGGGTAACAAATAACGCACCAGCAATACCTGCTAAACCAGCAGATACAACAAAAATAAACAACTTATAATGCTCAACTCGGTAACCAATAAAACGTGTTTTTTGTTCTGCGTCTCTAACCGAAATTAATACTCGACCCGCTTTTGATTTTGAAATGAACTTTGAAAAAATCAAAGCCAATATTAAAACCACTATTGTAGTCATTAACAGCACTAACCTTGTGACATCTGAAGTAATATCAAAACCCAGTATTTCTCTAAACGCGGTTAAACCGTTGGTGCCACCAAACCCAAACTCACCCAAACGAAAACCTTGCATTAAAGCAAACGTCAAGGCTTGGGTAATAATTGAAAGATCCACACCGGGCACTCGAGATTTAAAGGCGAAATAACCAAATAGATAAGCCAATACACCTGGTGCTAATACCACCATCAACAAAGCAAACCAAAAGTTATCAAATCCATACCAAAACCACGGTAATTCACTTAAACCCATAGCAATCATAAACTCTGGAATTATTTGACCGGTCGCTTCAATTTCAATACCGTATTGCCTGACTAAATACATACCCATCGCATAACCACCTAACGCAAAAAATGCGCCGTGGCCTAAACTCAAAATACCGCAATAACCCCAAACTAAATCTAATGAGATGGCTAATATTGCGTAACAAAAATATTTACCCAACAAAATAATGGTGTTACTACCCACATGAAAAAAACTATCTTCAGGAAAAACCAAATTTAAAATTGGAATTAAACACATCACAACCACTAAGGTCATGATCATTCTTCTACTTGCTGCATCGTTTATAGATGGAAAAAATATCGTTCTTAAAGCTTGCATGAGTTACCCCTCTACCGATCGACCTTTCAAGGCAAATAAACCTCGAGGTCTCTTTTGAATAAACATAATAATAAATACCAAAATAATAATTTTTGCTAATACCGCACCAGCAAATGGTTCAATAAATTTATTGGCAACCCCTAAACTCATGGCAGCTACAAACGTACCCCATAAATTACCCACACCACCAAATACAACAACCATAAACGAATCAATTATGTATGACTGTCCCATTTCAGGCCCTACATTAGTAATTTGCGATAAGGCCACACCTGCAATACCCGCAATACCCGAACCCAAACCAAATGTCATGGCATCCACCCAACTAGAACGAATCCCCATCGAGCGAGCCATCTGTCTGTTTTGAGTTACCGCACGCATTTGCAAACCAAAGAACGTACGTTTTAAAATAATCAACAAACCGATAAACACCATTAAGGCAAACATGATGATATATAAACGGTTATAGGTGAATGATAGTGCATCGTTTATTTCAATTGACCCACTCATCCATTGCGGTGTAATTACTGGCATATTTAACGCCGAAAAAATACTACGCACGGCTTGTTGCAAAATTAAACTCACACCAAAAGTGGCTAATAATGTCTCTAACGGTCGGCCATATAAAAACTGAATAATACCGCGCTCTATAATGACCCCTATTAATCCACTGACTAAAAATGCTGCAGGAATCGCAACTAAAATACTTAGACCAATATGTTCAGGCATAATTAATTGCACCACATACGTGGTGTATGCGCCAATCATAATCATTTCACCATGGGCCATATTGATCACCCCCATCACACCAAATGTAATGGCTAAACCAATGGCACTTAACAATAATATTGAACCCGCACTTATTCCAAAAAATACATTTTCAGTTACTTTAAGATACTTTAGTTTATCTTCAATATTGCCTAACGCTTTTTCAGCAAAAGCCTTTTCCTCTTGTGTATAAGACTCATCATCTATTACTTGAGTTAACTTAATTCTTGCCGCTTCGTGTAATGATTTACTTAAAAATTCATAAGCCACTTTACGTTCTGTTTCATTTTCACTATCAATTTCTATTAGCGCGATATTCAAATCTATTAACGCTTTAATTTTTCTTGAACTTTCTGTTTTAGTCGCAGTTTTTAATACACTTAACAACAATGAATCAGGCGACTTCAACATTGAATCGATAGCGCTTAATCGAATGGCATCATCTTTTGAAAGAATATTTAATGCCGCCAAATGTAATTTAATTTGACTCCTTACTGCATTATTAGTGGTAACTTTTTTGTACTTTCGTTTAGATAAATCATTGATTGATTCACCTGTTAATATTGTTTGGAAGTTAATTTGTTTATCAATCACTTCGTAATAACCAATTTGTTTGGTTTTTTTAATGTAATAAATTTTTGATTGCGTTAACGCTACAAATAAAGGCTTAACTCGTTCATCTTTAATGTTTGCTAATTTGTCAATCGCCGCAGCTTTGACATTAAAATCTTTATTTAACAGCTCTTGAGTTAACTCATCAAAACTATTTGCAAAAGCAAAGTGACTGCTCATCAAAAAGATAAATAACAAGGTTTGATAGCTTCTTGTTAATGCGTGTCTAAAAAACTTGTTCATAAAACAACCTTAAAACTTTTTTAAAAAAATAAGGCAGCCGCAGCTGCCTTCTAACAAATATTAATATGTTATTAATCAACGTTATCCATAAATAAAATATACGTTGATTGTTTTCATTTAATTTCTATTTAGAAATTTTGACCACTACATTTTTGAGTTTCGATGTTGTAGTTACCACATGAAATTGGAGCAGTCCAATCAGCAACTAACTTAGCAGACTCTTCTAAATGATCAGTCCAAGCATCACCAATTACGCCGCCTTTAGTTTCAAAAACGATGTCGAATTGACCGTCAGCTGTGATCTCACCAATTAATACTGGTTTAGTTAAATGGTGGTTTGTATTCATTACAGCGTAACCGCCAGTTAAGTTTGGAACCGTGATGCCATACATTGCTGAACGAACAGCATCTACATCAGTAGTGCCGGCTTTTTCAACTGCTTCTACCCACATTTGGAAACCAATATACGTCGCTTCCATTGGATCATTAGTTACACGATCTTCATCACCAGTAAATTCAATCCAAGAATCGATGAACTTATCGTTTGCTTCACTTTCAGCGCTCATGAAATAGTTCCATGCTGCTAAGTGACCAACAAGTGGAGTGGTATCAAAACCAGATAATTCTTCTTCACCAACAGAGAACGCGATAACAGGGATATCTTCAGCAGAAATACCTTGGTTGCCTAATTCTTTGTAGAAAGGTACGTTTGCATCGCCATTAATGGTTGAAACAACCGCCGTTTTCTTACCAGCAGAACCGAATTTTTTAACATCGGATACAATTGTCTGCCAATCTGAATGTCCAAAAGGTGTGTAATTAATCATGATGTCAGCGTCTGCAACACCTTGAGCTTTTAAGTAGGCTTCTAAAATTTTGTTTGTTGTACGAGGATAAACATAATCGGTACCCGCTAGAACCCAACGTGTAACACCTACTTCATTCATCAAATAATCAACAGCTGGAATCGCTTGTTGGTTTGGCGCAGCGCCTGTGTAAAATACATTTTTAGAAGACTCTTCGCCTTCGTACTGTACTGGGTAAAACAATAAACCGTTTAATTCTTCAATTACTGGTAATACTGATTTACGAGAAACTGAAGTCCAGCAACCGAAAATTACATCAACATTTTCCTTTGCAATTAACTCACGTGTTTTCTCAGCAAATAAAGGCCAGTTAGAAGCTGGGTCAACTACGACTGCTTCAAGTTGTTTGCCTAATAGACCACCTTTTTTGTTTTGCTCTTCAATCATCATTAAAACAGTATCTTTTAATGTGGTTTCAGAAATTGCCATCGTACCTGAAAGCGAATGCAGTACACCTATCTTAATAGTATCTGCTGCTTGAGCTATAACACTTACACCAGCTGTTAACGCAATTGCGCCACATAATGCTGCTTTTTTAATTAATGTTTTCATTTGAGTCTCTCTATCAATGGTTAGTTTTAAGAAATATTTGTAATTTTCTCGACATGGTCTACTTCAAGAGTTGTGCCAATCTCACATTCAACGCGTTGATTTATTTACAACAAATTACATTCACCCTACAAATACAGAACTATAACTGTCCTTTTATATTTACAAAATATTAATTAAATCCTTAAAATCCTTTTTTCTGCATGGGGTTCACATCAGATTAACGCACCATATTTAAACCAAAAATAGAAACGCACCAATGTCACGCACCAAAACAACTCTATTTTATGAATATAATTTTATGATCAATTCCTTTTTGGTGCGCACTACTTTTGATTTTCGCACCTTTTTAATCTATTACGATAATTTAAGCTTGTGATGAAATATTTTATGGGCATAATATCCCTATGACTACTTCATTAAATTTAGATTCAACCAAACTAAACAAACATTGGAAGGCGAACTTATCCCTAACCATCTCGCCTAGACCTAATAAATCGGTGCTTTCGAAATGCCATCATTATGGCCCACTTCGAGTTCAACGACCGTTTTATCCAGAGTCTGATTTGTGCCCACATTTATACATATTACACCCGCCAGGCGGCTTTGTAGCGGGTGATGATATTTCTATATCGGTTCACGCACTAAGTGGTGCACAATGTTTGCTCACCACTCCTGCCGCAGGAAAATTTTATGGTGCAAAAAATAGAACAGAATCACAGTATCAAAAAACCACTTTAAACATAGACTCAAACGCATCAATCGAATGGCTACCACAAGAAACCATCGTATTTGATAGCGCCAAAGCAAATAACCAATGCAACATAAATGTACAAAAATCGTCCACACTTTTTTACTGGGAAACTTTTTGTTTAGGCCGTTTAAAAAGTGGTGAAACATTCAGCAGCGGTTTTATTAATCAAAATATTCAAATATATTGCGCAGACAAATTAATACACATAGAAAAAAACCAACTTAATGCATTAAGTGATATTTACAAAAGCCCTGCGGGATTTAACAATCAACCCGTATTTGGCAGCATGATTTCGTTTAGTGCGGCGTATTTATTAAAAGAAAACATCAAATTAATTGAGCTACTTGAAAAAGAATTATTTGATTTAAGCGAAATTGCGAAAACAGACGAACAACCGTTTAAGATCGCATTAACTCAAAAAAATGAATTACTTATTGCGCGTTTTTTAGGTTCAAATGCGGCAAAAGCACAACAACTTTATAAATTTATTTGGCAGCGTCTACGCCCTATCGCGAAAAATGTCCCTGCTTGTCCACCACGAATTTGGAACACTTAAGGTATTCACTATGGAACTTTCACCAAGAGAAAAAGATAAACTACTAATTTTTACAGCAGCGTTATTAGCCGAACGCAGATTAGCGCGCGGTGTAAAATTAAATTACCCCGAGTCGATTGCGTTCATTAGTGCATGGGTAATGGAAGGCGCACGAGATGGCGAAACCGTAGCGCAGCTTATGAGCAAAGGCCGTGAAGTATTATCGATTGAACAAGTAATGCCGGGGATTGCAGAAATGATTCACGACGTACAAGTGGAAGCAACATTTCCAGATGGTACGAAATTAGTCACTATCCATAATCCTATCGTATAAATAAGGAGAACGTCATGATTCCCGGTGAATACAAAATTAAAGACAGAAATAATGACATTAAAATAAATGCAGAACGTACCACAGAAAAAACAGTGACACTGACAATTACCAATACTGGTGACCGTCCGACTAAAACAATATAAGGCGACAGTCATGATCCCCGGTGAATACAAAATAAAAAACGAAGACATTGAAATAAATGTTGGCCGTAAAACACTCCCTATTACCATTGCCAATACAGGTGACCGCCCTATTCAAGTGGGTAGCCACTATCATTTTTATGAAACCAATACAGCATTAGATTTTGATCGTGAATCCACAAAAGGCTTTCGTTTAAATATAGCGGCAGGTACTGCGGTAAGATTTGAGCCCGGTCAAACTCGCGAAGTTGAGTTAGTTGAATATGCAGGCACCAAAACCATTTACGGATTTCGTGGATTGGTGATGGGAACACTTCAAGAAAAAGGCGAACAGCAAAGCGAACTCAAAGGTGAATTTAAAGGTGACAACTCATGAAAATTGATCGTAAAAGTTATACCGATATGTTTGGGCCAACAGTTGGCGACAGTGTAAGACTCGGAGACACCGAGCTGTGGATTCAAGTTGAAAAAGATTTAACCACCTATGGCGACGAAGTTAAATTTGGTGGTGGAAAAGTAATACGTGATGGACAGGGACAATCACAACTAAGCTCAGAATTTACACCCGACACGGTGATCACCAACGCATTAATTGTTGATCATTGGGGAATTATTAAAGCGGACGTTGCAATTAAAAATGGGCGCATCAGTAAAATTGGTAAAGCGGGCAACCCTGACATTCAAGACAATATCGACATTATTATTGGCCCAGGCACCGAAATAATTGCAGGTGAAGGCAATATTTTAACCGCTGGCGGCGTAGACAGTCATATTCATTATATCTGCCCACAACAAATTGAAGAAGCATTAGCCTCTGGTGTGACCACCATGATAGGCGGCGGCACTGGACCTGCGACAGGCACAAATGCAACAACTTGCACCCCTGGGCCTTGGCATTTAGAAATGATGATGCAATCTTGTGATGATTTTCCAATGAACTTTGGTTTTTTAGGCAAAGGTAATGCAAGTTTACCCCACTCATTAGAAGAGCAACTTGAAGCCGGTGCAATGGGTTTAAAGTTACACGAAGACTGGGGCACTACCCCACAATCAATTGACAACTGTTTGAGTGTCGCAGATAAATACGACGTACAAGTAGCGATTCATACCGACACATTAAACGAGTCGGGTTTTGTTGAAGACACAATAGGCGCATTTAAAGACCGAGTGATTCACACTTATCATACCGAAGGCGCAGGTGGTGGACACGCACCTGATATTATTACTGCCTGTGGGTTATCCAACGTACTTCCCTCATCAACCAACCCTACTCGCCCATACACAATCAACACCGTGGATGAGCATTTAGACATGTTGATGGTGTGTCATCATTTAGATCCAAATATTCCAGAAGATGTGGCATTTGCTGACTCACGAATTCGAAAAGAAACCATCGCCTCAGAAGATATTCTACATGACTTAGGCGCATTCTCCATGATTGCATCTGACTCACAAGCAATGGGCCGAGTGGGCGAAGTGATTATACGAACATGGCAAACTGCACACAAAATGAAAGTGCAACGTGGGCCATTAGAGGGCGATAGCGAATTTAACGATAACAATCGTGTAAAACGCTACATAGCCAAATACACAATTAATCCATGTATTACACATGGTATCGCACACGAAGTGGGATCGATCGAAGAAGGCAAACTAGCGGATTTAGTTTTATGGAAACCCGCATTTTTTGCTACCAAACCAACGTTAATAATTAAAGGTGGCGCAATTGCAATGGCCGCAATGGGAGATCCAAATGCATCCATCCCCTCACCACAACCCGTGCACTATCGCCCAATGTTTGGTTCGTTCGGACAAGGCCCTTCAAAAACATCCGTGTATTTTGTTTCACAGGCTTCGTTAGATTTAGACATTAAAAGCAAATACAACTTAAAACGTAATTTAGTGCCATGCAAAAATACAAGAAACATCAGCAAAGCGGATATGATTCATAATTCATATCAACCTGATATAACGGTTGATCCTGAAACATACGAAGTAAAAGCAGATGGACAGTTATTAACCTGCGAACCAGCAACTGAATTACCCTTGGCACAACGGTACTTTCTTTTCTGATTTTTTCATTGAAAAATAATTCGATATAAATATCGACCCTACGTGATTTTAAAAATCGTAGGGTTGATATTCATATCAAAAAAAACATATGCAAGACCGGAATTTAAAACTTAAATTTAATTAACAGCATAAATGGCGACTACAAAAAATAAAATTTAATGACAAATACGTAGGTCGGGCTTTAGCCCGTCAAAGCGAAAATCAAATAAAAATTATTATAGGTTCAAAATGTCAGTTATAGAAATCACAAAAGTTATCGTTGATCATTGTCATGGCGAAATCCAAGGGGTTATTGAATTAACTTATGATGAGCGAAAAAAAGCGCGCCTAAAAACAAAAACAACCGACGGCATTGACCTGGGTTTATTTTTACCAAGAGGTAACGTTTTACCCGATGGATGTATAGTCGCCACTAAAAATGATCAATATTATAAAATAAAAGCAAAAAAAGAATTAATAATGCAAGCCACTACTGATGACTGGGTCACTTTTTCAACGGTATGTTACCACCTAGGTAATCGTCATTTAACCCTAGAAATACAACCTTTAACCATTATTTTTCAACCCGATCATGTATTGGCCGATTTGTGCAAACATTATAATTTTAAAATAATAGAAACACAGTTACCGTTTAATCCATTAAATGGAGCCTACGGAGAGTTTGGCGGACATTCACATAATGACGGATTGGATCATTCTGCTGAACGTACTCTTGCCAATAAAGTAACCGATGAGCATAAACATTAATGAACTCTAAATTATTAAGTTCATTACAATTATTTAATTTAATTTCACCGGCCTTACCTATTGGTAATTTCGCTTATTCTCAAGGCATTGAATTTGCCATTGAAGATAACTGGTTAAAAAACGAAGACGAAATTTACAAATGGATTCAATCTGTTTTAACCCATTCGATTGCATACTGGGACTTACCCTGCTTACGTTTAATGCAACAAGCCATTATCAATAAAAATGAAAACGAATTAAAAAAAATAAACGAAACATTATTAGCCAGCCGAGAAACAAAAGAGCTGTGGTTAGAAGATCAACAAGTAGGCAAAGCATTATTAAAACTCATCCAAAATCAAAATATACAATTTGATGATGAGTTTTTAAATAACCCAACCGTAGCGTTAGGTTTTGCGTTGGCAAGCACTCACTACAACATGGATTGTGAATCTATATTAATGGGATATTGTTGGGCATGGTGTGAAAACCAAGTAGCGGCAGCCAGTAAAACATTGCCATTAGGTCAAACACAAATGCAAAGAATATTACAAAATTTGATGCCCAGTATTGAACAAGCCATCAAAACATCGATGACACTTGATTATGACAGCATGGGTAACTCGTTACCGATGTTAGCTATTTCAAGTAGCCTGCATCAACATCAATACAGTCGGTTATTTAGGTCGTAGTCAATAGCTACAAAATTAAAAGCAATTAGTTTTGTCAAGGCAAAGCTTCCGCGTCCTGCTAACGCTCCTTACCTACATCCGTGTAGGCAAGCCGTTAACCCACAATTGCAAAAAATAAATTTAAAATATTTAAAGGTAATAAATTATGTCATCAAAACAAACATTACGTGTCGGCATCGGCGGACCAGTAGGTTCAGGCAAAACCGCTTTAATCACCAACCGTTGCCTTGAGCTTCGAAACAAATACAATATGGCGGTTGTCACCAACGACATCTACACAAAAGAAGACGCGCAGTTTTTATTACGCAACGAAGCCTTAGAAGAAGATCGAATTATGGGTGTCGAAACCGGTGGCTGTCCACATACCGCCATACGTGAAGACGCATCAATGAACTTAGCGGCTATTGATGAGCTACAAAGCAGACACCCAGGTTTAGAGTTAGTGATAATAGAAAGTGGTGGTGATAATTTAAGTGCAACCTTTAGCCCAGAGTTATCTGATTTAACCTTATACGTCATTGACGTATCAGCAGGCGATAAAATCCCACGTAAAGGTGGCCCGGGTATTACCAAGTCTGATTTGTTGATTATTAATAAAATAGATTTGGCGCCACATGTGGGTGCTTCATTAGAAGTAATGGATCGAGACGCAAAAAAAATGCGTGGTGATCGCCCTTTTGTATTTGCCAACATGAAAAACAAAACAGCCCTTGCTGAGATTATTTCGTTTATTGAAACACAGGGAATGCTTTAGTTTTTAGGCATCTTTTAAATAGAAAAGCCGATTATTTTATTCGGCTTTTTTATTTTTTTATTGTATGAAGACAATGTTAACACCTATTATTTAAGTATCATGTAAAACCATTCCACGTTATTTTTAAGATTTTTTTGGAGATATACGGGTTAAATATTTGACTCTATTTTTTATAGTATTGAGCGACACGACTACGTCATTACTAGTCCGTCATTAAAATACTGAATCCAATAAAGATAAGCTTCTATGGCGAGTTTTACATAACCATTTTGAAACATATCTCGATAAACCCAACCTAACAACAAAGATATTTTCATTTATTTAGCTCCAAATAACCACTGTGTAAACATACAGATTGGAGTATAAAAATAGTAAAATCGAAATAAATACGGAAAATAAAAAATAAAATAGACCGACACACAAATACCGAACGATTCGGTATTTAACATTAGCTAAAATCAAGCAACTCTAATTTAGCAACAACTTCGGTAATAAATAGATTATCATCTTAAAAAATAATTTAAATCACAGTACTCGAACATAAGCAGCAAAAAATAGGAAGACAGATTAAATACGGATTAAATCGGCATTTTGCTTGATAACAAAGAATGATTCTTTGTAGTTGTATCATAACCCTCAGATAGAAAGTATTGAGTCGGCATTACCCTCAAATAAATAGTAATTAAAACTATTTAAAAATCAATTGAAGCTAGGTATAGTCTGACACTCAAACAAACCGACGAAGACTATTGAATTATGCGAAATATAGATAGTTTACGTCTAATACAATGTTAGGCAACTTAAATTAAGTATGAATTTTACAATTAAAGACAGACAATCAATACGAAGTGTAATATTTAAGTCAATTAGTGAAAATTATTTTAATGTCGAAGTGTCCGGTGATATTTTTGGCACTATAAAAGTATATAGCTATATGCCTAATACAAACACCATTGCTAACTTTTTTAAGAAATTTGAAATTATTGAAAACCCTTGGGATGGTGAAATTTCTTGGCTGTCTCTTGAAGGTGAATTTTCAATTGTATGTACATGTAATCCATCAGGTCACGTGTATTTTAAAATAGTATTAGATAATGATGATTCAGATTTCATTATTACTTTTTGTATTGGTGTAGACTTAGGTGAATTAAAGACAATATCAAGTCAGGCGAATAATTTTTTCAGGACAGTTGCCTAACAAAACTAATTAAAACCGACGTAAAACACTCCGCTTTCTTTGTGTTTCGCTTCGCGAAGTATACACAAAGAAGGCTCCGCGTTGTTGCGCGGTTTATTAGAGCGTTATGTTTTTAGGGGCAAAATGATTAACGAAATAAAAGCAAAATCTATTGCCCAGCAACATCTAATTTCAGTCGTAAGACATGAGTTAGGTCGTGAAAAAGATATTCTGATTGGCTTCACATATTTCACCAATGAAGGCTGGTTATTTAGACATGATTTATCTTCGGATCTAATGGGCGGAGTTGCTGGTATTATTGCCATTGATGAAAATAAAGGCGAGATTATTTTCATAGAATCCGATCACCCATTAGCAAAAAGAATGAAAAATATTTGTGAACGAAATGTATATATTAAAAAACACGGTTACTTTTAGAAAAACATAACAAAGCTAATTAAAACCGACGCAAAACACTCCGCCTTCTTTGTGTTTCGCTTCGCGAAGTATACACAAAGAAGGCTCCGCGTATTTGCGCGGTTTATTAGAGCGTTATATGGCCCTTTTATTAGGATAATTATATTTTAATTAATTATTGAGTCATGAGTGTCATTTGGTATTTATAAAGTCTGTGGTAATTTAATATTCAATTACAGAGTGTCATTAAGCATCAGGTCGGCTTGCAATAGTCCAAGGTTGCCATTACATGGGCCGTCTATAAACCTCAGCTTTCGGGGTATTATTTTGCTCCACAAATTAAAGTGGTGTTTAAGCTAAATAAACAGTTTGAGCGCCATATAACAAAACGCATTAAGACCGACTCCGCTTGCTGAGCCCGTTTTTTGCAAAAATCAAGAGCGCAAAAAATGCGCCCAACAAGCTCCGCGCCTTATGCGGGGCGTTATGTGTCAAATAATATGAAATATCATAGATTTAATGATTATGCTGTAGAGAATGTTGATGGTCCATTTTACACAATTGATATTGGATCTGATTGTGGGTGTTTATTACCTGAAGCCGAAGCCCCAACTCTTTTAAAAACAACTAACGATCCTCGAGATCAAACATATTTTTATAGACAGCCTGAAACAAAAGAAGAAATCGAGAATGCAATTGAGGCAATTAATATTTGTCCAATTCATGATATTCGATATGGTGGTAGAGACCCTGAAATAATTAAGTTAATTGAGCCATCACAAACTGATTATAAAATATTAAAAAATGGTAAATTAAAATTAAAATTAATATCAACTAGGTATGACACATAACAAAACTAATTAAAACCGACGCAAAACACTCCGCCTTCTTTGTGTTTCGCTTCGCGAAGTATACACAAAGAAGGCTCCGCGTATTTGCGCGGTTTATTAGAGCGTTATATGACTTGGGGTAGATTCCCGTGAATCAAAGTAATTATTACATACCACCCAAGCAGTGGAGTTATCCAGAGTTCATTAAAAGATATAGTGACATAAATAATAAAAATAAATTTACCGATATTATTGATTTTGAAGAATTATATAAATTCCCAGACTTAATAATTATGAAGCGAGCATTACAAATGATTTCAGGCTCGATTAAACATAATGATCCCGGAGCGAAAGCAATTTCTATTG
>JALJPK010000081.1 GCA_022968985.1 Pseudomonadales bacterium
TTATGTCACAGGTGAAGAGTCGTTACAGCAAGTGGCTATGCGAGCGAGTCGTTTAGGTTTGCCTGTAGATAAGTTAAAAATTGCATCAGAAACCGATGTACAAAAAATCTGTGAATTAGCCGCGATTCATAAACCTGCCATTTTGGTTGTGGATTCAATTCAAGTGGTGCATTCAGCTGAAATTGAAAGTTCACCAGGATCTGTTTCTCAAGTTAGAGAGTCAGCCGCATATTTAACTCGGTTTGCTAAACAAACGGGGACCGTATTGTTTTTAGTGGGTCATGTTACCAAAGATGGTGGGTTAGCTGGGCCGAAGGTATTGGAGCATATGATTGATTGTTCTATTATGCTCGAAGGCACATCGGATGCTAGATTCAGAACATTACGTGGTATTAAAAATCGATTTGGCGCTGTTAATGAATTGGGTGTATTTGCGATGCTTGATACAGGTTTAAAAGAAGTTAAAAACCCTTCTTCTATATTTTTAAATAAACAATCTAATGAAACACCAGGCTCGGTAGTTACCACTATTTGGGAAGGCACCAGGCCGTTGTTAATCGAGCTGCAAGCTTTAGTCGATGATGCTCATTCTCCTATGCCAAAGCGAGTAGTGGTTGGTTGGGATCATCAGCGACTATCTATGTTACTTGCCATTTTAAATCGTCATTGTGGTGTGTTTACAGGGGAGCAAGATGTGTATTTGAATGTAGTGGGAGGGGTGAAAATAAATGAAACCAGTGCAGATTTAGCCTCTTTGGTTGCCGTATTATCCAGTTTGAGAAATAAACCCGTGTCTTCGCAGCTTATTATTTTAGGTGAATTAGGTTTAAGTGGTGAAGTAAGGCCTGTTGTTAGTGGAGAGCAAAGGATTCGTGAAGCAGCCAAACACGGGTTTACAAGAGCAATCGTGCCCAAAGCCAATGCACCTAAAAAAACAATTGCAGGAATTAAGGTAATTGCAGTTGAAAAATTACAGCAAGCATTAGATGTTGTTTGGGATGATTAGTTTTTAGTTAGAGCACAAGAGTTGTATAACAAAAATAGGAAGTTGAAAAATTACAATAAGCATAAGATGATGTTTGGGATGATTAAGTTTTGGTAATAAGAAAAGAGTTGAATAGTCGATAAAGGAAAAATAATGGCCTACCCTGGCCATTCCAACGCTGTGCGTTAGTTCCTGTTTTTCTATTCCACCTCTTTACATTTCCTGTTCAACCGAGCCCGTCCTGGGTTTCCATGTCATTGTTTGGTCAACGCTATCCGTAGCGTGTCAAAAAATAAATTCTTTGATATCCTATTTGGTCGCTTTGCAATCTGGCAATATGAAACGTCTATCCTGTCCATGTTTCTCGCAATCAACATCATGTCGACGAAAGGCATTGTTTCATAATCAAAGAGGGAAGGAAGTAGGGAATCACCGTTAATCGTGTAAGACATTGTCCATTGTCGTGATTAAAGGTGATTTATCGCACATTTTTAGTTGATTAATTGACGCTAAAAGCAGGTTTAAAGTATCACTTGATCGGTTTTTTCAATTACTTGTTCGTTAAGGGATTTGATTTGACGTGCCATATTTTCAATTAATGTGATCGTTGTTTTTGGATGCGCTTGAACTAAGTGAATAAAATCTTCTTTAGGCACAACTAATACCGATGTATTGTCTTCACATGAAACCACTGAGGCAGTTCTGCGCTCACCAGTAAATACAGCCATTGCGCCAAATATCTCATCTTGAAGTACGCTGCCAACTTTTGTGTTTTTTACATACACCTCGGCTGAACCTTTGATAATTGTGTACACTTCAGTAGCTAAATCACCTTCTGTAATGATTTTGTCGCCTTTATTGAAGGTTAAATAACCCGCGTTAACCGGTTGTTTAGCTTTAACCCATTGCGATAGAAAAAGAGTAATAGCAGCGCTAAACGTCACTAGGTAACTTGTCCATATTGCTTGTGTTTGAGTGTCTCGTAATACGTGTCTTAAAAAATCATCGGCTTTATATACATCTAAGATTACAGGGTCATCACAAGAGTATGTCATTGTGTTTAAACCATGTGATTCATTTAGGCCTATGATATCGCCGCTCTCATAATAAAAAATAGGGGTTTTATCATGTTTGGTTTTTACAATACCTTGACGGATTATACAAATTTCATCTTTATTAAAAAAATTTGAGTCAATGCTGTCTGTTGCAATTAAATTTAATGTTCGATGTGGCTCAGTAATGCCTGAGTTTAATTTGTTGCTTAGTTGAGCAATACGCTCTTGTAAATTTTCTAAAGAATCTAAGCGTTCACCAATAAAATACATATTTTTACCTCGTTTATTATTCCTCCGACCTAGAAGAATAATGATCAAAAAACGTCACTAGCTCATGCATTGTAGCAATGAGTAAATAAAACTCGCAAGTGATGATCGCTAGAGATCCCACTTATTTTGTGTTTATTATATTTTAACAATATTAATCAAGATTTATTAGTCCAGTATCACCAACATGAGCGATGGATGATCAGTTAAACAAATACAGGATCAATAGACAGTTAACAAGCTCACATATATTAGAGCTAACAAATAATAGACTAAAAAAATGAAGTGATAGTTTAAAAAACGAGAAGTCGGTTAGATTTTTGTCATATAAACTGTGAGCCTCGACACGTTGTACAAATATCAGGCATCCTAACTTAGAGATATGATATACCTTAAAACTATAGAAAAAATTGCTCTAGCTATAAATAACTTAGATATATAGATCAAAAGTTGTTTTTAGAGTGCCATATAATTACGAATCAAAAGGGATATAAAATGTTTGGTAATTTATTTAAAAGAATTAAATCGCAATCTGGGAGTGTAAATGGTGCTAATTATTGTTTTAGCTCATTACGTTCTGTGTATGGTAATTATTCAGGTGATGCTGCATATGTAAAACCTGTACCTATTGAGGGGTTTATTGAAAAGGAACTTAACCTCGAAAAGCAATGGCCGTTATTAGATGTTACGTCAATTAATGTTAGAGAAAACAATTCTGGTGGGACACTTGATGTGTTTAACCCACAGGTAGTAGAGAAACTTGAAGTAACTCATAAACGACTTGAATTAATGTTTCGTGCATTTTCATCAAAATTATCAAATAAGAATTACGATGAATATGAGAAACATACGCATTTGATGGTTGAACGCTGTGGTATTTTATTTCAACATAAGAAATTCGTATTTAATAGTGTGTTTGGCATGCTTGATCGTGCTACTGCATTTAATGAGCAATCGTATCAAGATTTTGTTGGAGCATTTTTGAAAATCAACCCTCAAGGTTTTCGAGCTAAATTTGGTGAGTTAGTAACGGCAGAATTTAAAGCTTACACAGCAATTAAAAAATTACTTTCAAATAAATCGTATCACAAAGCCGTAAAATTTCTGTTGGCTAAACATCAGCGTAATTTAGATAAATTATATGACGAAGATAAAATGGGTGAGATATTAGTTAGAAATTTCCATCAAAATGAAGGCGCGGGTCCATTAAATGACATTCAGCAAGATGAGTTGTTACGTTTAGAAAGTCGATTAGAAAAAATTGCGAATGGTTACTTCCAAGCATGGAAAAATCAGTTGAATTTTATTTATGAGTGGTACCCTGTATTAAGTGCAGTGACAATTATTAGCGATGCACCGAATAAATCGGCTAAATTAAGAGCTCAAGAAGAAGCCTTAATTTAATTGATATTAAGTGCTTTTACTTGAATCCAAATGACGGCTTCTAATTGCAGTTGTAAATGAATAAATGAATAATGGCTAATTAAACTGAAAATGGTGCTATCACCAATTTTAGTGGTTATTAATATGGATTGGTCAAGTTTGGTTATTTCTGAAATCACAGCCTCAAGTATATTTAATATACTCGTATTTTGAGGTTTGTCGGTACAAATGCTGACGTCTTTAGCTAATATTTTTATACGATAATCTAAATTGGTATCGGTAATGTTTGCAGTGGATTTAATACTAAAATCATCGTTGATTAACTTTAAGATATCCTTGTCTGGGTTTGAAGTATCAATTTTCATATCAAATAATGCAGCAATTTGTAGTGGCTCATTTTTTTGAAAGTATCTATTTAAACTGTTTGAAGAAAATGGTAAATCAAATACTTTAGAGCCATTTTGAATACATATTATTTGATCTGCAATTTGTGTAATTTCATCATAATTATGCGAAACATAAATAATAGGTTTGTTAATTTCTTGTTTGAGTTGTTGGATTTTATTTAATATTATTTTTTTATGATGTGAATCTACTGCACTTAAAGGTTCATCTAATAAAATTATTTCTGAATCTATAATAAAAGCTTTAAATAACGCGACTCTTTGTTTTTCCCCGCCGGATAATTCTCTTGGATATTTATTTTCCAGTTGACCTATTTTTAATGTCGATTTTAATGAAGTGTATTGAGATTGATCTGCTTTAATTAAATTTATATTTTCACGGACATTTAAATGGGTGAATAAATTGTTTTCTTGTAAAACGTATGCGATCTTTCTTTTATAAGGTGCAGTAAAATGCTTTTCACTTTGCCAGTTAGAGTCAATGGCTACGATTGAGTTAGGATGGTTTTCAAGGCCTGAAATCGCACGTAAAATGGTGGTTTTTCCCGCACCAGAATCCCCGATTATACAAGTTAAACCCTTATTAACATTAAAGTTAATATCGATATTAAATGTTGAATTAGGTTTGATATGTACGTAACGATTATTCATTTAACATTACCCCAATTGACATTTTTGCGCTGATTAAACCAATACAGAACAAATAAAATAACAAAAGAAAAAATCAACATAAATAACGAAAGTTTATGCGCCTGGGTGTATTCGAGCGCCTCAATATGTTCAAAAATAAGCAACGAAACTAATTGTGTTTGTCCTGGAATATTACCACCAATAATTAAAACTAAACCAAATTCACCCACTGTATGGGCAAACCCTAAAACACAGGCGGTGATAAAACCAAGTTTGGCCTGAGGTACAACAACTTTAAAAAAGGTATTTAATGGTGAAAGTCCTGAAACACTGGCTAATTCGAATGTTGATTTTCCAATTGAAGCAATTGAGTTTTGAATAGGTTGTAATACAAAAGGTAATGAATACACACAAGACGCAATAACAAGGCCTTTGAAGCTAAATAATAATGAACTTAATCCAAGTGATTGATTAGTTTGCCCAATTAATCCGTTTGGTCCAAAGGCAACAAGTAAATAAAAACCAATAACCGTTGGTGGTAAAACTAATGGAAGCGCAAAAATAGCATTTAAAACGGGTTTGAATTTGTTTTTTGTACGCGCCAACCAATATGCCAAAGGTGTGCATATTATTAATAATATAAATGTGACTGTAATAGCTAATTTAAAAGTTAATAAAATAGCTGTCCATTGATGTTCACTCATAAGAGCCCCTTTGATAACCAAATGATTCAATAATGGATTGAACTTCACTACTTTTCATATAAGTACTTAGTAACTTAACTTCATCAGACGAGGTGATAATAACCAGGTCTTGTAATATCTCAGAATATAGCGACTTATCAATATCCCAGCTCTGTTTTAAGTCGATATCTGCGTGAATTAATGATGATTTAGCAATTAACCCCATTTTAACTGAATTTGAGTGGATATATTGGAACGCACCAATGACATTATTAGCGCTAATTAATTGAATGTTTTTATTGTGATAATGCGCCAATACTTGTTTAGCAGCCACTCCATAAGGAGCAAGTTTAGGATTGGCTATGGCCAAGTTGCCTTTAAATGTTTTAAGTGTTTGATATGAAGGCGCTAAATTTTGTTTTGACCATAAGACCAAGATACCTTTAGCGTAAGTAAACTGAGAATGTGGCACAGCTAATTTTAATCTAATTAACTCGTTGGGTTTTTCTTGGTCGGCTGATAAAAAAAGGTCAAAAGGTGCACCTTGTTGAATTTGAGCAAATAGTTTGCCCGATGAACCGATTACTAAAGTGGTATCGATATTAGAATGTAATAACTCAAACTGCTTAAGAATGATTTTCATGGGTTCAGCAAAATTAGCCGCAACCGCAACCGTAATAGATTTAGCCAATAATTGAGGTTGGATGAAAATAGTTAATAAACTAAAAAATATAAAATTACGTATCATAACAAAACCAATATAAAGGAGATTCAAAAGGCCTAAAAAACAGGGTTAAAACGGGGTTGAATAATGTATAAAACAGGTAATATTAGGCGATAGTGTAATTGAGATTGTTTCTTTTTGAACAACAATGTAAATTACCGACCTTTAACACAGTATCAAAAGCAAAAGGATATATACTGTGGCGATGTATAAAGGTATCTAATTATGTTTCGACATTCAACAACACTATTAATAACATTATGTTCAATGTACTTAATGTCTTGCAGTGACAATAATCAGATTGTTGGTGTGGGTCAACAAATCACCGTATTTTCAGGAAGTTCTGCTAATTCCGCTAATACCGCTAATACCAGTAGTTCGACATCCTGTTCCCTTGAAGAAAAAAATATACGCATAGTGAACTTATTTAAGCGTGATTACCTCTTTAATGAAGAAGTACAGATTCCTGCGGATTATCAAGTCTTAGAGTCCTCCGATTTGGTGCAAGCTCTTAAGGTATCTGAAAAAGAGCGTTATAGTTTTTGGGTTGAAGATGCGCAGGCTTATGACAGAAGTTTTAGTCAAGGTATTAGTAGTGGGTTATTTGGTTTTAGGCCAATGTATCAATTAAGTGAAACACAGTTACCAGAAGATGGCAGATTCACGTTGTATTTAGTTGAAATAAATTCGCCTGCGCATAAGGCTGGATTAAGACGAGGGGACACTATTTTATCAATTGATGGCATTACGTCAGTTGAAATATTTACTCAGTTTAGTTCTATGAATGATGCTGAACGTTATGAATATCATGTTCAATTATTGGGGTTAGATCATTCTAAGGATGAATTGACCATCGTATGGCAATCAGCGGGTGATGTTCAAATGTTTGAACAAACTATTATTCGTGATAGTTATACTTCGGACGTGGTTGAGTCAGCCAAAATAATAGACAATCAGGCGGATACTAAAACAGGTTACTTAGCTTACCGTTCTTTTTCAGAATTCAGTACTGAGCGATTAATTGAGGCATTTGATTTATTTGATACCGAGTCGGTAGATAATTTAATTTTTGATTTTCGCTCAAACGGTGGTGGCTTAGTATCTTTAGCGGGTTTTATTGCTAATAGTTCGTTAAATGAACAAAATACATTAACGGGTGAGTCATTGTTGAATTATGAATACAACGAAAGAAGATCAGGTCTCAATCAAACATTTAATTTTGCGAATGATGATTATGATATTGGTGCTGATAAAGTAGTGGTGTTAATTGATGCAGGCAGTTGTTCAGCCTCAGAGTTAGTTATTAACATGTTATTGCCTTATGTCGATGTCACCATTATTGGTGATCAATCTAGTTGTGGTAAACCTTATGGAATGGAGCCGGCCCAAATTTGTGATGGTTATTTATTCCCAGTCACATTAAAATTCACCAATGCTAATAATGACGCTGATTATATTGATGGTTTTTCTCCCGATTGTGTTGTAAAAGATACGGTTGAATACAACTGGGGTGATGTTAAAGATCCTCAGATTGATGAAGCCTTACACATATTAAATGGTGGCAATTGTCGAACTACTGAATCAATAACGGTATCATTAGAAGCTAAAAACATTCAAAAACAGTCTAAGATAGACATAGTGTCCACTTATTCTGATTATGAAAATCCAAACGCACCATTATTTAAGTATTAAACTATGACAATTGATCAAGTAGATAAACGCCCGCTTTTAAAACAACCCACTTTTTATTTTGTTACCATAGCATTTGCTATCTTTATTTATGCACAGTGGCCAAAAACAAATTTAGATTCTCATATTGTTCAGATCGCTAATTCAGAATATCAAATTGATTTTATTAAAAAAGTAAAAATTAAAAAAATTGAAGACAAAGGTATTTGGTTGTATCGCTCTTCTGTATCAGGTGTAAAATTTGCAGTGCGTTATCAAGAGATGTCACCCAATATTACCCAACAACAATTACAAGATCTTGCATTAATCAGTTTTGATAAAAACAATGAAAGTTTTGAGCGAGTCGCTTCAGAGCCTACTCAGTATGAAAAAGGTTATTTTTGGAGTGTGTCTGATGAAAAAGGTCGGGTTCGAGAATCACTTTGGGTGTTAGCGGATAATGGTTGGATGGAAATTATTACCGTTTATGATTTAAATAAAAAAGGGCATGAAGATTTAGCGTTTAATTTTAGTGAAACATTAATCAAAACTAAATAATATTTTTAATGTAAATCAGCGTGGCTTGTATCTGTACCCCTGTCTCTTAAATATCATCGATCAATCAATGTAAAGCCATGCTAATGGCTTTGTTTAGCCTATCCTCGATACTTATTTTATGTTTGAAAAAGTAGACACTGGAATCATTTGCATGATTCATAGTGTCACTTAACGATAACTTATTAATATAAATCCAATAATTTTCTTGACCACTTCTTAAACTTAATAAATATTGTGCAGCCTTTAAGAATATTTTGTCTGCGTAATCAAAACTATGAAAACTCTGTTCGTTTATTTCTATGTTATAAATAAGTTTTTGATGAATGTCTTTATCTAAAAATATATTCACATCAAACGCCTGAGCTAACAGCATATCATCACGAATGGTTAGTGGTTTTAAATTAATATTATTTTTATCTTTTATGATTAAATAATATTGTGTGGGTACACGATGTGATCGCTGTGACCTCGAATGATAAATAAATTGATCGCAGGATTTTACTAATGTAGTTAGGTGAGTGTGTGTTTCGTTAAAATGTAGAATGTGATTGGCTTCGTCAATTATGTATATATCTTGCCTGTTATTGTTGCTGTCGTTTTCAATAAAAATACTGATTGAATTGTTTTTGTGCGCATTGATTAATGTATAAATCAGTGAATTTTTTTGGCATTGTTGTTCAAAACTGACCTTAGTGATGTCAATTGAATTTTGACTTAAATAATCTAGAACAAAAGATTCATTTTTGCATTGTTCAATAAAAAAAATATCGTTTATTTTAGAGAGTATTATAAAATTTGAACGAACATTATAAATAAATTGTGTGCAAGAATGATCGATACATCTGTCTTTTATTTGGCTGATTAAAGAATCTACTCGATTATAGATAAATTGGTTTTGTGTAATACAGCCAATATTGATAGCCGGTTCAATCCATTTTTTAGCTGATTTTATTGTATTTAAATATAGCTGAAGCACCAAACCTAGTGATTTATCACCTTCGAAATGATAGATAAAAGTTTCATTCCAAGAATTTTGAAAAATAATATCAACCGACTCAATTAAATTATCATGTTCTTTGCTGTAATTTAAACTGTCATTTAAAGGTGATAATTTATGCAGACCTTTTTTAGACAGTGCTTCAAGGGGTTCGTTTAAGGTGTTAACTAAAATAGCAGAGCGTTCAATTTCGGCGTTATATTCAAAATATTCATGGTTGTTTTTTTGGCTAAAAGGCAACAGGCATTGGTCAAATATATGAAAAAGTTGAAATTGTTTTTGTTGGGTGATTTGTTGTGATTGACTCGAAAAACCGATGTGTTTATTTTCAACAAATAATCCATTCATGTACAACCATAACCATATTTCAACTAACGAAAAACTACGTTTAATCGGGATTGGTGATTTTTCACTATTAATGTCGATAGGGTGTTCGTAAACCGACCATATGCTTTGTTTTGTTTTTTTTGTTTTAACCTCATAAATATAGATATTACAGTGGCTTAATTCTTTACAGATACCTGGATTAATTAAGTCGATTTTTTCATGTTTTTTGTCAAAAACTGAATATAATTTACGACTTAAAATGTTAAGGTCAGTTTGACTTAGTTTGATTTGTTGTTTTTGACACTTGTTACTCAACAGGCGATGGCAATAAGATAATTCATTTAATATCTCATTTTTCTCTTTTAATGTTGTGCGTATTGACCATTGAGTTCGATTGTCAAGATGTTGTATTTGTTGCTCGCTCCAGTCCCAGTTATCGACTAAGGCGCTAATCACTGTTCGTCGCCAGCTTTTAGTTTTGGCTAGAGTTTGGGATAACTTTAAATTTAATTTTAGGTATATGGATTTTCGAAAAATTGTTAAACGTGTCGCTTGATTAGTAGCTAATAAATATCCCTCAACCATGTTGTACAATAAAAGGTAGGCATCAATTTGATTTAAATTAACAGTATTATGATGAATACGATATTTAAATTCTTGGCTTAATAAGGTATTTTCACTTTTATTTTGTACGTAATATTCCAGTAGTACCGTTTTTACGATGGACTTATAAGGTGAATCAATCGCTTTGCATAATTGCCAGACACTCGCCCCATATAACTCCTCGATGGCAAGTGGCATGGTGGAGCCAAAATCGATAGTTTCACGATAATTTAACACCCCTTTATCGTAAATGGCTTGAATAAATGACTCGTACTGTAATTCATTCTCACATGGCACCAACCACCAAATTGGGTAGCTGCCCACTAATAATATACAGCTTCGATAAAACTCATCTAATAATAACAAATGCTGTGCGCTACCCGAATGCTCTGAAGTTAATTTACCAACTTTTTTGTTTTTAAAATCTTCAGCACTCATTAGAAAAAAGTGGGTTTCTAAGTTGAATGTAGCCGCCCAAGATTCAATGAGTTGTGCTTTTTTTTCTAATGCAAAAATACGAGCAGTATTAAGATCGTGTTTATGAACTAACCAAAAATCTAAATCACTTTGTGAATTCTGGGCAATTGAACCACAGCTGCCCATTATGAATACACTGGAGAGGTCTCCTTCTTGATTGTATTTAGCAGTGTACTTAAAATTTCGATTAAAACTTTTTAAGCGTTCGAATTGACTCTCTTTGGGTTTAAATCCATGAAAACCACAGGGCACATCGTCATTAATATAACCTGGTAATAACACATCATTAATATGAAACAACATCGGAATAATTTCTAAAACAGTTTGTTGTTTAAATGTCAGCTGCTCTAAACAGCGTTCATACCGGCCTTTATTGGCGCGAAAAAAACGTTGTTTTAGCGTTTGGATGTCTTGTTCAATGTTGTTACTAGGGGTTATTTTACTCATTCATTAAGTATAGAGGGGCCTTGTATATTATCCCGATTTTTTCACAATATTCGTCATTTTTTTACAAATATCGATAATGCTTTGTTCAGTAGAAATATTTAATCGTTTGAGTATTTTAAAATCATGGTCTGCTCCATCAATCCAATGAATATGAATGTTTTCAGGAAGATTCAGTTGGGCTATTTGATCAGGTTTGCCAAATGAGTCTCTGGTACCTTGAAATATATGAACTTGGGCGCGAATGTCTTTAAAATGCTCAGTTCTGGCTGTGTCTTTTTTAGGGGCGAAAAAAGGGTATCCCCAAACAAAAACAAACTTAATATTTAAATGGTCATACTCTCTATCAGCTGCTAATAATGTAGCAACTCGTCCACCCATTGATTTACCTGCAATACATACCGATTCACCTGATGGTTTGATCTGATCAGCAAATTGAATTTTTAATTTATCGACTCTTTCAGGAGGGCGTCGTTTGTTTAATTGAATGATTTTTTGCATATAAGGAAAGTTAAATGCATGAACATTAAAGTCTTGTTTTTTTAATTCATTTTGAAATGATTTTAATACCAAAGAATCAATAGGCGCGCCTGCGCCGTGGGTCATTACTAAAGAGGTTTGTATCATATTTGTACCATATTTGTTTGAGTTCTCATTCTTACAAAAAACTGACAATACACGAAAGTGACATAAAGTAGGCGAGTTTACTACACTGCACAGGATTATATTTAATTCCTGTCGGCCTTATGTAAAAACGGTGGTTGTGAATTGTAGAAAAGATGACTACTTTATCTTCAACTAATTCTGTTTAAAAGCTGAATAAAAATACAACTATAGCAATTATTTTAGAGGAAATATGATGAATCAATTTAAACTACCGATTTTATGTGTAGCAGTCACAGCAGCCAGTTTGATGATGGTCTCTTGTGAAGAAGAGGTAAAGGGGGATTTGGATGGTGATTTACCAAAGGTTAATATCAATTCAAGTATTAAACCAATTAATCAAAAAGTTGAAGCAATAGTCAGTGCTGAACAAGGGGTCGATGATTTAGCAACAGCAGCAGCAGCCCCTATTGCAAATGTGGTAACAAATGTAACGGCAGCATCAGATTCGATTGAATCGATGACGATATTTTCTAATTTGATGTCGAGTGCACCAGAGCCTTCAGCAGTGGCTCAAAGTAGAAAAATTAATCCGTTTAAGCGTGTTATGGATGAAGATAATTCAATGGCTGAAATGATCACTGAATTGTTAGATCTACAAAATGCGACGGCCGATTTATCAACAAATACTATTACTGTTGGTCTGAATCCTTCTGTAATTTGTGATGATGCAGAGCCTGATTATGAGCAATGTTTAACTATTTTAGATGACGTGAGTTTATCTATTCAGGTTATTAATTCTGAGGCAGGTTTAATTACAGTTCAATATGCTGGGTATTCACCACTGCAATTAGCATATGAGCCTGATAGATTAGCGGCTTTGGTTGATTTATCCGAACTTAAATCCGCTGGTTTAGCACTTGATATTAAAACAGATAATACTGATTTTGAAGACGTTCCTGATGTCTTTGAAGGTCAATTTTCCGTTTCAATAAACGCAACTGAAAATAATGCAACACTTACAACCAGTATCCCAGAAACGGTACGTATAGGGGATGGCAGCAACAATATAGAGCTTACGACAACTAATAATTTGGCAACTTTAGAGCTAGATAGTAGTGCGCAAACGATTCAATTTACCTCAGATATTAATTCAGTTTCGGGTCAAATCGAAGTTGAAGAGGGTGATGTTGTAGCAATTACATTTGGTGGGGCGAGTTTTGATTTATTAATTGATGGCCTTGCACAAACCATGACATTAACCAATTCAGGTATGGTAGGTAATGGATTAACTGTTTCGATGAATAATGAACCGTTGCTTGCAGCCATGATCGCGCCATTTTCCGCTGCTTATGCAGAATCGGATAAATCATTATCATTCTTGTCATTACTTGATTTAAGTTTAAGTTTAAATTTGATGGGTGATGACAGCTCACAAGAGTCTATATCTATGTCGGTTGAAGTTGAAATCCCTGCAGACACCGTTTTATTTAGTGATGTAAATAATATGGATGCTTTAACCGTTCAAAATGGTTCAGTGAACATAGCCATTACGATGGATGATGTAGAAGTAGTTGCAGAAAGTTTTGTGGCTGGAGATGTAGTGGAAATTGAATCAGAAGAAGAAGAGTAATCATCACTTAATCTAAGATCACAAATTTTAAACATAAAAAAAGCCAAGCTAATTTAATTAGTTTGGCTTTTTATTTGAGCGACTTTTTATTCGACTTTTTATTCGAATTTAAAGCGACCCAGAGTTTATAAAATCAATTATACAGTTGCTTCAGTATTTTCTTCAATAAACTGAGAAAGCACTTTTAAAGTTACCACACCCACTTTAGTTGCAACAGGCTGGCCATCTTTAAAGATCATAAGTGTTGGGATACCACGAACACCAAACTTAGCAGTAGATTCTGCACATTCATCAGCATCTACTTTAACAATGTTGATTTTGCCTTCAAAAATTTCAGCTGCTTCTTCAACGATAGGAGACAACATCTTACAAGGACCACACCATTGTGCGTGGAAATCTACTAATGTGTAACCTGATTCGATTTGTTTATCAAATTCTGCGTTGTCAGTAATATTTAACATAGTTAAGTTCTCATTAATTCTTGAATGTGGGGGGAAGTTACTTCGTAATCCCCTTTAGTTAGATGAATCATACTCGTCTTAGTCTCTTATAATAGTGCACAGTTCACATTATATTATCCCATTTATGGAATAATGAATCTTATATAGCCAAAAAATGAAGTAATCAGGATAAAAAATGAAGTTAGATGACATTGAAATATTCGTAGCAACCGCACAAACACAGTCTTTAACCTTAGCGGCGCAAAAGCTGGATATGCCAAAATCTACCTTGAGTAGGCGCTTAGCACTGTTTGAAAAAGAATTAGGGGTGATTTTATTAAACCGAACCACAAGAAAAGTATTACTCACTGCAGACGGAAACGAACTGTTAATTCGCGCAAGAGGGCTGATACATCAATTTACAGTACTGCAGGATGATTTTGCCAATAAAGGTAATTTGGTATCCGGTACATTAACATTACAAATTCCAATGGATTTTTATGGTGATCGTCTGACAATTGTATTAAGTGAGTTCTTAAAAAAACACGTTAATATAAAAGTGCAGGTTAAACAATACTCCGGTAACTACCCAACCACTTTAGACGGATTTGATTTAACATTTGTACAGCATTCAGGTTTGTTGCCTGATTCCAATTTTATTGCAAGAGGTTTGATGAGTGTTTCGCAGTCGGTTTATGGTGCGGCCATGAACTATCGTAAAAACAGAGAATTAGACTTATCAAAATGCATCACTTTGTACAATGAAACCCATTGGTATTTTGGGCATGCACCACATACAAGAAAAGTGGCGGTGGGCGCTAAGATGCAACTTCCTAGTCACAATATGCTTGTGGACGCCTGCATTGCCGGTATGGGGCCAGCAAAGTTAATAGATAACCAAGTAGAGCCATATTTGCGAAGTGGCATGCTAGTGAAACTAAGAACACCTGAGCCATTAGAAGCATTAACTTATTCAATATTATATCAAGGGCAATATTTACCGAAACGAGCCGAGTTATTCATAGATTATTTCCAATCAGAAATTGGTAAGGTAAGTAGTGTGGCATTAAGGGGGAAATAAATTTGATTATAGAAGGAAGGATTAAGGCGCTTAATTAGTTTTGTCAGGGCAAGCCTCTGACCTACAATGCCAGCGAATGCAAATTCAAGGAAGGTTCCCTTGCGCCAGAATTTGAACAGAGCATTTAATTAATCATCATTTCGATTAATTAAACTTAAAGAGCACAAGCGAATGAATATCCAAGGCGGGTTCCCCGACGCTAGGATAAGAACTGAGCGTTTAATTAATCATCACTTCGATTAATTAAACTTAAAGAGCGGATGGGAAATCAAGAAAGGTTTCCTTGCGCCAGATTTTAACAGGAGCCTTTAATTAATCATCAGTTCGATTAATTAAACTTAAATAGCACAAGCCTCTGACCTACAATGTCAGCGAATGGGAATTCAAGGAAGGTTTCCTTCTGCCAGAATTGTCACAGAGCATTTAATTAATCATCGGTTCGATTAATTAAACTTAAAGAGCGAATGAATATCCAAGGCGGGTCTCCCGACGCCAGGATACGATCAGAGCGTTTAATTAATCATCCTTTCGATTAATTAAACTTAAAGAGCAACTTAAAGACTCTCGTCAAATATATCCATTTGATTATCGTCGCCTCTAGGTCGTTTTTTCTTTTTAGATAAACCTGCGTTATATTTTTTTTCACGAATAGCACAAGCTCGAATGATTTGTTTTTTGGTGAAATCGTCAAGTTCTTTCCAATGCAGGCGTTCTTCTCTTTTGCGAAAACAACCTATACATAATCCTTTATCACCACTAATGCATATTTTTTTACAGGGGTTAGCTATATCAAAAAATTCAATTTGTCGCATCAGAAACCATATAGTTTATTTAATTGGGCCAATAATGAGTGTTGCATTTTTTGATTGATAAATAAACGATTTTCAAAACTTTTAAGTTTCTTGATGGCTTTATCTAAAAGAGTCAGCCCTGATTGTGTGATTTCATAAAAATTATCATTGCTAACTATCCATTGTTTAACAATTAAATATTGAATGGCCGCGTGATCATTATCACCTAAAAACATGGTTTTATTTTTAATATTCATTAAAAGTAAAACCTGTTTGTAATTTACATCAAGCTGTTTTAACTGTCTTTCAATACTTAATTCAAATTTTTGAATGGTGACTAATAAAGTATTAAAACTATCGTGGTGATTTAATTCATCCACACAGGTTTTTATGAATGAGTATTTTTGATAATCGTCATCAACAATGCAGTCATCAATTTGGCTGATATCTAAATCAATCGGGCGCGCTGAATTTTTGTTTTTGGTTCTGACTCGACCTAACTCATGTTCAATTTTAAGTAAACATTGTTTGAGTTCATATTTATCTTTATTGCTGTGAAATAAAAAGGCGGTATTAATATAATCGGGTTGACTCGTGTCACCTTGTGCTTTGGTATAAAGTAATGATGCACTTTTAGCGGCGCCATCTAATAATTGTATCTTCTCAAATGCAGATTTCACATTGGATTCAGGGTTAATGTTTGAACCAACAGATACAATATATCTTGTCATTAACGTTCTCTAGATGCAGTTATGGATACATTCTTAGCGTAGCGTAATGCACCGGGTTTTGCGATTTGAACGGTGGATTTTTCAATACTAGAACTTTGCATAATGATATCAAGTACCACACCTAATAAACGTTCAATTGTATTGTAACTTGAGCTTTCAACTGTTTTTAATATTTGTTTATTGATGGTTCGATAGTTCACACAATCGGCAATGTCATCGCTTTGCATAGCTTTTGAAATATCCGTTTCAATCCAATAATCAATAATCAGTTTTTGTTTATGCTCTCGTTCTTCCTGTTTAATGCCTAAAATGGTGTAAATTTCTAATTTTTCAACATATATGGTGGACATTTTAAGTGACTCCCTGCGTCTAGATTGACGATTTGACCCGTTATGGACGGACTGTTTTGTAAATACATAATAGTGTTTATGATTTCTTCTAATGCAATGGGCATCTGCATTAAATTCATTTCACTTTTGACAATAGGTTTCTCTTGTTTATTGCCTTGAGTCGATGGTGGTAATATAAAACCAAATGCAATGGCATTAACTCTAATAATTGGTGCAAGTTCAATCGCACTTAACTCTGTTAATGTCTCTAGTGCTTTTTTGCTAATAAAATAGGCCGACTTAGAGGTATAACGATGCGCTAAATTGGCATCCAATATATTGATTATTTGAGCCTTTTTATTTTGTTGGGCAATAATTTGAGTCAAAATCCACGGTGCAGTGAGATGGATACTCATATTGTTTTGAATTTGCTCCAATGTGCTGGTAGTAATATCACTTGTTGCAAAAATTGAAGCATTATTAATCAATAAATCAATATGGATATTATCCCCTAACAAGGTTTTAAGAGACGGTTCAATACAATTACATATCGTTAAATCTTGTTGCCACAACCTTGTTTGGATTTTATATTTTGTCTCTAAGTTGTGTTGTAGGGTTTTTGCCTGTGTTGACGATTGGTTATAATGTAAAATTAGGCTCCAGCCTTGTGCTGCTAACTGTTCATTGATATATGCGCCTACACGCATACATCCACCAGTGACTAGTGCCCACTTCATTTTATGTTTCATGTAATCAAATGCAAGAATTCAGAGCGAGTATCTTTGTCTGTTCTAAAGGTACCCAGCATACAAGATGTTTTCATTTCAGAGTTTTGTTTTTGCACACCACGCATTCTCATACATAAATGTGATGCTTCAACAACAACACCCACACCTTTAGCGCCAGTGACATCCATAATTGCCTGGGCAATTTGTTGTGTTAGGTTTTCTTGAATTTGTAATCTGCGCGCATACATATCCACAATACGCGCTAATTTTGATAATCCCAGTACTTTTCCGTCTGGTAAATAACCTATATGACAGCGACCTGTAAATGGCAACATGTGATGTTCACACAAAGAATATAATTCAATATTGTTTAATACTACAATTGAATCACAATCAGATGTGAATAGGGCGCCATTAATAACCGTTTCTAAATTTTGCTCATATCCACGAGTTAAATATTTCATAGCTTTCGCTGCGCGTTTTGGAGTGTCTAACAATCCTTCACGAGTAGGGTCTTCACCTAATTGCGTAAGAATTTCTGTAAATTGCTTTTGCATATTAACCTGCACTGACAAAATAAAGCATCATACGTTATTTTATTAGTGCATTCAAAATCATAGTTCGATTAATCTTGTATTACGACACCACGGTACATTCGTTTAGGTTTGTTAGCTGTGTTTTTATTGAGTGTCAATTCTGCTGGTTTATCTTCAAGTGTTGTTTGGCCACGATACACTTTGATTCTAGATTTGGGTTTTACTGCTGCTTGAGTCTGTAATAAAACAGGCCAATTACCACCGGCAAGACTAAACAGCTCTTTAATTAATGCCTTAGTAATCACTTCACAATTATTGTGGTAATGCTGGGCTAACACATTAAACAGATTGGGGTTTGCAAGTTTGACGTCCGGTTTTAATTCACTAGGCATCCATTTTCGAATTTGCATGACTAATTCGATCATTGGTTTTGTATATAACATGATTCTTATTGTTGTTTGATATGGAGGGCCTTTGTATATTAAATAGGCATATAAATCAACCTATGAGTGTATAGAGGGTGTCTTGTAGGTATCTAAGAAGTATCTTATAGGTGTCTTATAAGTGTTATTAGAGTGTGTTTTTAAGCGCACTGAAATTAAATGTAGGGTGTAATGATCATTATGAGTTGCTCACTTTTATTTGTTGTCGGTCAGTCATTCAACAAAATAGCATGTTTAATCGCTTTGAGTTAATGTATATAACAAATATAAATGAACACTAACTATAATGAATACTAACTATATAGTGTTTACAAATAGTGTTTACAAAAAAATAGTAAGAATGATGTCATTATTTTAAAATTAGTGATTGTGTCCAATTATGAAAATGTCTTCTGTATTGAAGTGTTATTGATTATTGAAGTAGATATAAATTATGAAAAATATTATCAGAACGTTGTTTGCCTTTGTATTAACCCCTTTAGAGTCTGGTGATGAAGAGTATGTTTATCGACCGTCGCATCGTAAAATATTAATCATTATGGGGGTGATGTTTACTGCTTTAGCTTCAGGGGTGTTGTTTATTATTCCTGCTGGTGAGCTTGGTTATTATTTACCTGTTGTTATTTTTGGCGGGGGAGGGATTTTAAGTATAGCAGTAGGTTCAGTGGGTTCGGATCGAGCCGTTTCTAAAATATGGGGAACAAAATAATTCCCCCCTTATAAAGATGCAGTGGTTAGTGTTTAAATTTTAAATTTGGCTAGTTTTTCAGTTAAAATAATTGAAAGTTGTTTTAACTGTTTCGCTGAATCTGTTGCTTCAATAGACGCTTTTTCTGTTTTTTCAGCTAATGTGGTCACATTTACAATACTGCCACTGACTTCATTTGACACTAATGATTGTTCTTCGGCAGCCGTTGCAATTAAGTGACTGATGCTACGAATGCCATCCATAATGCCAGAAAACTCACTAATCGTATTTTTAGCCTCCTGTGCAGACTCCATACTTTTATCAATTCGCTCATTACTTTCTTGCATCATTTGAACAGCTTGTTTTGATCCATTTATCATTTTCATTGTCATGGCTTGAATCTCAGCGGTAGATTGCTGGGTTCTATTCGCAAGTGAACGAACTTCATCCGCCACTACAGCAAATCCTCTGCCCTGTTCTCCTGCTCGTGCCGCTTCTATGGCAGCATTTAAAGCCAATAAATTGGTTTGATCAGCGATGGAGCCAATGGTCTGCAATATGTCTTCAATATTATGCACACCAGTATCTAGTTCAATAATGGTCGTTTGTGCTTGTTTAAAATGTTCACTCACAGACTGAATAGCCATTTGATTAGAGTTCACTTTTTGAGCACCTTGTTTGGCAAATTCATCTGCATGTTCAACTTTATCATGGGTTTGTTCAGCGTATTTAGCTACTTCTGCTGCGGTTGTTTTCATATCTTTTAATGCGTTGCCAACACTTTCAAGTTGTTCTTTTTGAGAAACAACGTGACCTCTAGTTTGTTTCGATAACGCTCGGCTGTTTTGAACCGAATGTTCAACTTCTTTAAATGTGTGTTGAATGTCTCCAATAAGCTCTTTTAAAGAATCTGAAACCGTTTTGATGTATCGTTCTAAATCACCTAATTCATCGTTTTTAGGTTTTGTTAACTCACTTGTAAAATCACCCTGTGCTAATTTTGCTAATATTTCTTTTAAGCGACGCAAACTAGATTTAAAGGTTAAAGTGATGACAAAAGAGATAACAGCGGCGATCACCAGTCCCACTAAACTAATAGTAATCATTGCAATTCTAGAGTTTGCAAATTGATTCTGTACCGATTTTTCAATTTGAATTGATTGTGTGCGACTTGACTCAACCAATAAGTTAATTGATTCGGATATAGAAGTAACCGCGTTATTAAAGGTCTCTAAATGTTGTTCGATTTCAGCATTTAAAGAAAAACTTCGAACTTTTTGAGGGGTTAATCCGTATGCATTAACAGCTTCTGGCCCTCCTAATCCTCTTACTTTTTCAAGAACTTTTTCAGTGATAGCAAATACTTCAGTGACAAATTTATCCGTTTGTTCGTTGTTTTCTTTATTTTTAAGTTTAATGGCCACCGGAATGAGGTTACTCATCCAATTTAATAATGGTCCGCCAGATATTTTTAGTACTTCTCGTTTGGATGTAGATGTTTTTATTTGCTCCACAAATAACAACCCTGACAATACAATCGATTGCACTTCAAATAAAATTACTTCACTTTCTTGCCAGTTTTCTAAATCAAATAATAAGTCATTAAACATAGGGTCGAATTTTTTTGTAAATAC
>JALJPK010000082.1 GCA_022968985.1 Pseudomonadales bacterium
TAGTGAGTGTTGCTGGATCCCCAACGAAAAGATGTTGAAGAAAACGTACTTTAAAGAAAAAAGTAGATGTCACTTTTTAGCTGTTAGTGAGTGTTGCTGGATCCCCAACGAAAAGATGTTGAAGAAAACGTACTTTAAATAAAAGTGGAGGGCACTTTTGAGCTTCCTTTTTATAGTTAATTTTAAAGTAATAAATGTAAAAACCCGAATTAAAATGAATTAATTCGGGTTTAGATGTTTCTATTTAATTACTCCTTTTATCAGGTTTTGAATCATATTTCGAATTGGTTTTTTAATAACTTTAGAGTCGATTGTTAACCAAAAGTCGTATATTAAATAGTTATTTAAAAACTATACTTTATACCAAATAAAGGCAATAACCCTAAAGGTGATTCTATTCTTTCAACCTCTGAATAATCTTCGTTATAAGTATAAAACATTGTTTTCTTTCTATTATAAATATTAAATACATCCAAATAGAATACAAACTCTGAGTTTGCTTTTGTTTTTGTGTATTGTAATCTCACGTCTAAACTGTGTTCAAACTCACCGCGTTTTGAGTTTGGTTTTCCTATATCTGGAATGTAAAAGTCATCCTCTGCATTATAACTGGCACCTGTAATTGGTGTATATAACTGGCCACTTTGCATATTAAATCGGCTACTTATATTCCAGCGCTCATTTAAGTCGTAACGTGTAATAAAATCTAGCACAACGGGTTTATCTAACTCAAATAGGTAAGTGCCATCAATGTTGTTATCTGTGCGTTCACTCTTAGATAAACTCAGCGCTAACCAACCAGAAAATTTATTAATTTTTTCTTTTTCAACTAACAACTCAACCCCATAAGCCGTGCCTGTCCCTGAGTTTTTATAGTCACCGGTAGGTATAAAGTCAAAACCAATTAATTCTAAAATATCCATTAGATCTTCAGTTTGAGGATTGTGATCATTATTAACATCAACAACAATATTACTGATGTCTTTGTAATAGGCTTCTGATTTTACACTCCAACCAGAATAAAATATTTTTTTGGCACCGATTACAAAATGATTGGCCTTTTGCTGTTTTAAATTTTGGTTGCCAAAACCAGGTAGAATTTGTTCATATTTAGGATATTGTGAATGTTGGCCAAAAGCTGTAAATACATTTAATTCATCGTAAGTGTCATAATCCAATCGAATTCGGGGCTGTAATATGGCCTCTTTTAAATAGTCGTCATAAGAGGTATGTATACCTGAGGTTAAACTGAATTGGTTGTTGATAAACCAAGTATCTTCAAAAAAAGCATGGACAAAATTAATACCTTGTTTGGCAGAAAACTCACCGCAATCAAGGCCTGCTCCACATAAAAAATCAATTAAAGATTTATCACCTGCATTAATTGTTAGAGGTGAATCCAATTCGTTTTGATCTAATAAGTTATGGAAATAATCAACTGCGCTATGTTTTATTTTTAACCCAGTTCTAAATTGATGTTGATTATTAAAAGACCAGTTGTAATTACTTTTTACCAAAAAAGTATTTTCAATTAATTTATCTTTAAAAAATCCGGGTAATTCTTTTTCAACAATATAATACACATTACCTGCGGAGCTAACTAACTGCCCATTATTGGCCGTTTGATGATTCCATGTGAGTCCTGTACTTGCGTACTTGGGTTGGCTGCGCAAACTAATATTAGCTTGTTCAGGCGACTCTTGTAATTCCTCAAAGCTCAATGGTTCGATTTTAAAGCCATCTAATGCACCACTAAAGTGAAAGTCTAAATTATTATTAGCATTTATTTGCCAATTATATTTTGCGTATAAATCATCTGAAGTGGGGGAGGTGTTTTGAGTATTAGTTTCGTTTTCGTCTTTGTCGGTTAGGGATGTGTAGGCTTGAATCACCGAACCTATTGTGCTTTTGCGGTAGTTTAAATAAAAGGATTGGTTTTCTATGAAAGAGCCTTCGATAAAAATACTTGATTTGAACATACCCAAATCTAATGCTGTATGGATCTTTTGTATTTTAGGTCTGCGTAAACCCACATGTAACGCAGCACCGGTTCCTTCGGAATAATAAGCTGGAAACGCCCCTGTTTGAATGTCAAAATTTTGCACAACAGATTCAGAAAAAATACTGTAACCCAATAAATGAAAAAGATAAGGCACAGGTAAATCATCCACCAAATAATGATTGTCTTCAGGTGATGAGCCACGCACAGCAGGTTCACCTTTCACTCGAGAAGCACTGACAATACCCGGTAGTGCTTGTAACCCTGTTATTGGGTCACCAGCTGAGCCAGGTAACGAAAATAATTTTTGAGTTTCTGGTGTCATTTGAGTGACTGGATCGTGAGATTGAACAGTAACGTTTTCAAGTTCAATAGGCGCTTTTGAATTGCTGTTGTTTTCAGGGTTGTTAGGTTGTGAAATAGCATTATTAATAGCCGGATCTAACGTAGTATTGCTAACCTCTACTGGTAAATTAGGGGGCTCAATAATGTTTTGGTCGCTTTGGTCGTTTTGATCGTCAGCTAAAGCAAAACTTGTTAGCAAAAATAAACCTGTGTATGTAAAGATTGAGTGTTTGATGTGGAACATAAAATTGGTTACTTAGGTGTCGTTAATTAATCGATCTAAAAATAGTTTGTATTAATTGGTTAGGTTTGATATTTGAATTGTTGTAGATGGGGTATTGTTGATTAAGTTCAATTTTGTTTTGTTAGTTAAAATCCACAGGGTCCATAATTAGTTGTTATGAGTAAAACGATTTTGAAAGTAAAAAGTGGGAATCAACTTTTTACTTTCATTTTTTTATTGATTAAACCCAAGCTAAAAACCAAAAAAAGCGCAATTTAGATTTCTAAATTACCCTTTGAAATCCAATAAAATATTATTTATTCAAAAGTTCTAGTTCTAGATCTTTTTTCTGTTTGTCTGTCATCCAATAATTGTCTTCTAAGTCGTCATTTTCTTCGTATTGAGTTTCTTGGTATTTTTCTTTTTTTATGGATGTTTTAATGATCGTTTCTTTTTCAGGGTTCTGCAAAAATAACTTATATTGAATGATACCCCATACACTTTGCACAAATAACAAAATGATGATTATGTCTAGTATTGAAATATAAAATCCATCAACAATAACTGCGTAATTACCTATTACTGCCACTGAATAAAAAACGGCTAATGTGGCTCCAGTCCAACTTTTTAAATATATCGAATATACTATGGCTGCAAAAAAAATAAAATCGATTAAATAAAAGAAAAACACATTCCAATGTTCGGTGTCTATCGTGTTTTTAATGTTAATAAAAGATGCAAATAGAAATAATGATTTATAGCAAAGTAAAATAATGCCTATTACCCAGCCAGTTTTTATTTTTAATGCGATATTTCTTGGTATGAAAGTTTTGTTGCTGCCCATATCTGTTCCTTTGGTTTGGTTGGTATCAATTTAAATGTAAAAAAGCCGAATTAAAATGCTTTTAATTCGGCTTTGGATATTTAAACAACAATGTTAGTTGTTGTATTAAATAGTTGTCGCAATAAATTACGACCTACATTATTTGTTTATTTTGCGTCGATGATCATGCCATCTACTTTTTGTAATCCGCGTGGTAATTTATTTCCACGTCGACCACGTTCACCAAAGTAATGTTCTAAATCGGCACCTTTAAGTTTTAACTTACGTTTGCCAGCTAATAATACTAATTGATCGTCAACCCCAATTACGATCGAACTCACCATATATTCTTCATGGCTGATCGCTCGAGCTGCAGGTACGTTGATGATTTTATTGCCTTTACCCTTGCCTAATATTGGTAAGTCTCGAACAGGGAATACTAATAAGCGCCCTTCGTTTGTAACCGCGGCTATTAAGTCTGTTTCTACTTGTTTGATTTTACTAGGGCTTAATATATTGGCTTCTTTGGGTAAGTTGATGGTGGCTTTGCCCGACTTATTTTTGCTGATTAAGTCGCTCATTTTAACTACAAAACCATATCCAGCATCGTTACTTAATAAATATAACTCATCGGTTGTACCTATTAATAATCCGGCCATTTGTGCCGTAGGCGGTAGCGTTAATTTACTTGAAATCGGCTCACCTTGGCCCCTTGCTGACGCTAAGGTATGCGCTTGTAATGCGTATGATCGTCCTGTGCTATCTAATATAATAGCGTGTTGATTGGTTTTGCCTTTTGCGGTGAATCCAAACTCATCACCTGATTTAAAGCTTAAGTTTTCGGCGTCTATATCGTGACCTTTAGCGGCACGTATCCAACCTTTTTTCGATAAGATAATGGTGACAGGTTCACTTGGTAATATGTCTGTCTCGCTCATAGCTACCGCTTCCGAGCGTTCAACAATAGGGGAGCGGCGATCATCACCATAGGTTTGTGCGTCGGCTAATAGTTCTTTTTTGATCAACGTACGCATACGCGCAGGTGAACCTAATATTTTCTCTAATTTTTGTCGTTCGGTTTGTAATTCTGCTTGTTCACCACGAATTTTAACTTCTTCTAATTTTGCTAGCGATCGAAGTTTTAAGTCTAGAATGGCTTCGGCTTGAATTTCGCTGATATTAAATCTTGAAATTAATTCCAGTTTAGGTTTTTCAAACGTTCGAATGATGTCGATCACTTCGTCGATATTTAAAAACGCAACTAAAAGGGCGTCTAAAATATGCAGGCGTTTGTTGACTTTTTCTAAGCGAAAGTTTAAACGACGAGTAACGGTTTCTTTTCGGTAGGCTAACCATTCGGTTAAAATAGTGGTTAGGTTTTTAACTCTTGGTAAACCATTGGTGCCAATCATATTTAAATTCACCCGATACGGTTTTTCTAAATCCGTAGTGGCAAATAAATGATTCATAATTGCGTCGGTGTCTACTCGGTTTGAGCGTGGCTCAATCACTAAGCGAGTTGGATTTTCGTGATCAGACTCGTCACGTAAATCCGTCACCATCGGTAATTTTTTATTCTGCATTTGTGCGGCAATTTGTTCGAGTATTTTTGCGCCAGACACTTGATGCGGTAAATCGGTAATAACAATCTCACCATCTTCAATGATATAGATCGCACGCATTCTTACGCTGCCTTTACCTGTCTCGTACATTTTTTGAAGATCTGCTTTAGGTGTAATGATTTCAGCATTAGTTGGGTAATCGGGCCCTTTAATGTGTGTCATCACCGAGCGAACTGAGGCTTGCGGATCATCTAATAAATGAATACAAGCACTTATAAGCTCACGTAGATTATGTGGCGGAATATCCGTTGCCATACCAACAGCAATACCTGTAATACCGTTTAATAATATGTTGGGTACTTTGGCTGGTAATGTACAAGGCTCGTCCATAGTGCCATCAAAGTTTTGTTGCCATTTAACTGTGCCTTGGCCTAATTCACCTAATAGACATTCAGCAAATTTAGATAAACGTGCTTCGGTATAACGCATCGCAGCAAACGATTTAGGGTCATCAGGGCTACCCCAGTTACCTTGACCGTCTACTAACGGGTAACGGTATGAGAATGGCTGGGCCATTAATACCATAGCTTCATAACAAGCGCTGTCACCATGTGGGTGAAATTTACCCAGCACATCACCAATAGTACGTGCGGATTTTTTATATTTAGCCGACGCTTTTAAATTAAGTTCGCTCATTGCGTAAATAATACGGCGCTGCACCGGTTTTAAGCCGTCTCCAATATGGGGTAATGCACGGTTTGAAATCACGTACATGGAGTAATCTAAATAAGCTTTTTCGGTGAACTCCCCAAGGCTTTGGGTTTCTTGTGAATCTAACATAGTCATATAAAAGCAGCTGTCTTAAAAAATCAAAGGCGAAGTGTCTCAATTTATTGGATTGTTGGCAAGGGTGGCTAATTGTAGAGTGGGGTTCGGTTCCAAAGACAACCATATTAGTTTGCTTTTAATTATCAATACTAAGTGGTTGTTGATTGTGTTTTGTGATTTTTCTAGCTGTATTTTGGTTTTAATCCAAAAAAACGATAAAAACTGTTAAATATATATTATTTAGTTAGATTGTTATTGTAAGGACAGCAGTATGTTGTTGTTTTAATTAATTTATCGAACCTCGACTTTTTACCACGATCTAGGTGGTTTTTGGGTGGTTTTAAGTGGGGTATTGTAAGGCAAATTTATTCATTGTTTAAGTTTTTGAAGGTTGTTATTGATTGATATGAAATCGATTAAATCACAACTTGATAATTTTGAAGTGTTAGGCGCAAGAAAATATTAGACAGGCTATTTTGGTGATTTGTGAATAATCAAATCAATTGAATTAGATTGTAGTGAAAATTAGTAACATTATTTTCAACTAAATAATTGATATAAAAACCGGTCCCTTTAGTATTATCAAACTTAAATTAGCTCAATAATCCTTAATTAGCCCTTAATAAAAACAAATAAATATTCAATGGAGTAAAACAATAAACTCAACTTTTTAGTACAGGTTCACAGTTCTGTTTTTATGTCTTCATTTAAATGTATATCAAATGTAGCTCTATGCATAATGCCCATTTTATAAACAAAATTAGCTTTATAATTAACTTAATAAAAATCGAATTATATTTAATAGGTTAGGGGAGTATTGTTATGCTGATTAGAAGGAAGGTAATTGGTCAATCCGTTTTTACTGTTACGGGTGTTGTAGTGGTGGCTGTAGCCAGCTCAAGTTGTGATTCTTTTATGAACGGTAATCCACTACCGCCTCCTCCTGTTTCTTTTTGTGTGGATGCTCAGCCCACTGATGCTGTGATCACAATTAATGGTGAACAGGTAGACCAAAATGGCTGTGTTGTTAGTTATGAAAATTACGCAGTAGTAGAAGTTAGTGCTCTAGGCTACCAAAGTTATTCCCAAACATTACAAAGTAGTGACGGTAAAGATTATCAACTCAATGTTAATTTAAATCCTAGTACGCAGTCATTAAATTCTGAATTTTGTGTGTCTGCCACTCCAGTTAACAGTGAGATACTCATCAATCAACAATTAGCAGATCTTAATGGTTGCGCACAGGTTGATCAATTAGAAATTGAAGTGATTGTTAGTGCCCAAGGGTATGAAAATCAAATTCAATTACTTAATAATAGCGGTCACAACAAAACAATAGATGTTGAACTTATTACTGCTGTTACGGGAAATCCTCTTCCTCCTGAGCCTATTGTTATTGGTAATCCACTACTACCAGAACCAATAGTTATTGAACCAATTATTATTGGTAATCCGTTGCCACCTGAGCCTATAGTTATTGGTAATCCGTTGCCACCAGAGCCTATAGTTACTGGTAATCCGTTGCCACCTGAGCCTGTAGTTATTGAGCCTATAGTTACTGGTAATCCACTACCACCGGAGCCAGTTGAGCCAATAATTGATCCTATAATAGATGGTAATCCACTCCCACCTGCGCCTATTGTTATTGATCCTATAGTTACTGGTAACCCATTACCACCTGAGCCTATAGTCGACCCGATAATAGAACCAATTATTGTAGGGAATCCTTTAATGCCAATGGCCGACATTGTTTGTGTGAGTGTTAATGTTGAAGACACTAATATAACGATTGCAGGCCAAGAAGTTAATGATGAAAATTGTGCGCAAGTGTATGAAAATGAAGCACTCATTGAAGCTTACGCCCCAGGTTATTTAGCTTATACACAACTAATAAATATCGCTGAGCAAGGTTATAATTTTGAAATTGAATTATTACCTGAGCTAATAATGCCTACTGGTAATCCATTGCCTCCCGCCGATTTAGTCTGTGTTAATGCTACTCCTGCACAAAGTGTTGTATTAATTAATAATACTGAAATAGAAAATAATAGCTGTATTGAAGTTATGTATTCTAGTTTGGTCGATATTAAAATTAATGCAGATGGTTATCTAAATTATCATGAAGTTTTGACTGTTAGTGGTGAAACTTTAGAGTTAGTGATTAAGCTAAACGTAGAATAGATTATTAATTTTTTTAAATAAATGACATCCATAGTAGGTTTGACTGCTATGGATTTTTTGTATTGAGAATACTATGACTTTGGAATGTTTTGACCTTGAATTATTAGGTGGTAAAACCGAACAACGCTACCGAGCGATGCGACCAGATGTTGAAGCATTTAATTGGGGCAGTATTGATACTTCTAAATTTTCTCCAACATTAATTAACGCCGCTAAACAAGCGTGGTCGCGTGCTGCATTACAAGAATATCGTACGGGCGCAGCTTGTTGTAAAACGTTACAAGTTTTAATTCAAGCTAGAGCTCCCATTGATTTAATTGCATTATTGTCTCGATTTATTACCGATGAAATAGTGCATTCTGAACTTTGCGCTAGATTAGCCAATGAATTTGGTAGTGACATTGAAATTGGTTATAACCCGGATGAATTAACCGATAATATTGGAGAAGGCTGTCCACCAATTTTACATGCAGCGCATTTAGTTGTGGCTACATTTTGTATTGGCGAAGCGATGAGTATCCCTTTATTACACAACACTTCTAAAATGTCTACGCAGCCATTAATTAAACAAGTGCTAAGGCGTATTGTAGAAGATGAAGCGGATCATGGTGCATTTGGTTGGGCATATTTGGACTGGGCAAATCATCATTTAAGCGATACAGACCGAGCTGAACTAGCAATAACCGCCGACAGATATATTAATGGTGTGTATCAAACTTGGAAAAATATAGAAAAACAAAAAGGCACCACAGCTGAGCAAGCACATGCTTTAGGCTGGTTAGAAGTGAGTGAGTATCTTAGTATTGCTCGACGTACATTAAAAAAACAAGTAATCGCACCGTTAATATTAAGAGGTGTTTTTGTTAAAGCTACTGAACAAAATTCAACTAAAGGGGAGCAGACTTCACCGAACTCACCAAGAGTGATGCCTGAGTAATTCAATTAGAATGATATTATAAAAATGACATGTTAAATGCATAACCGTGTAATCACTTTCTTATAAAAACTTGATCTTAATGTAAGGGAGTTGTCATGTACTGTGCCTAGAATAGGCTTCGGAAAGGTTTTTGATAAAGACTATTTAACGAAATAATTAATAGTTTGTAATTGTCATTAAATCGTAGCAGTATTTTAGGTTTGTATTAGTTGTTTTAATGAAAAAAATATGAAAATAAGAATGACGCTTTAGTATTGATGATTGCTTATATGTGTTTGAAAGTGACCCAACTAAATTAGATTTCCTGATAAACCTAGGGTTTGTCGAGCAAGTTACGAGGTGTTATTGATGATTCGATTTTTATGAATTGAGCCATAATATGACTACTGAGTAAATAACGGTTATATCTGTGTTTGTTTTTCTATTGCTATTTTGTAGAATGAGAGTCTAAATAATATTGTTAGACTCTCATCTATTTAGTTTTGAAGTATAAAATTGAAATCCGATTTCATTTAGATTAATCAATCTCACCTTTGTCATACATAGAAGCCAGCTTAGATTTAGCAGCTGAGGATCCATTTTTAGCTGCTCTATTTAACCAAAATATAGCCAGCTCAATATCCTTAGTTACACCCTGACCATTGTAGTGTGTGAAACCGAGCATAAACTGGCTGTAATGGTCTTTTTTCTCAGCCCCTTTTTGGAACCATGAAAGTGCTGCAGGATAGCTTTTTTGCAGACCAAGACCTTTATAATAAATATATCCTATTTGCCCCAATGAGTTTTTATTACCTTTTTTCGCTGACTTTAGAAATAACTCTAAAGCTAATTCGTAATCTTGTTCAACAGCGATGCCTTTAAGATACATATAACCTAACTCATTTAAGCCTTTACTATTGTTTTGTGCGACAGAAAGTTTAATAAGTTCCAAGGCTTTGATATTGTCTTGTATTAATCCACCTCTACCGTTGCGGTACATGTTACCCAAGTTAGCTTGGCCATCGGGGTTACCTTGCTGCGCTGCACTTCGATACCAATACACCGATTGTATATCGTCTTTTTGAATGCCAATTCCTCGACTATACCGGTATCCCAATTGCACTTGTGCGCTTGCATTACCTTGTTGCGCAGCTTCTAAATATAAATTAAAAGCCTTTTGTTTTGCTGTAAGGGGGGCTGGGTTATTGTTCAGTGTGTTTTTTGTTGTTATTGAAGGTGTAATAGTTGTTTGTGTTTGTGTTTGTGAATTAGTGGTTTTACAGGCATTCATTGTGAATATCAGCAAAATACAAGTAATGAGTTTAGGCATATTAAGTCCTTTAGAATAATAGAAATAAATGAGTATTAGGAATGTATCACGAATGTAGGCAGGTAAGCACAAAAATATTAAAGGCTATGTTTTAAATTTGTGTTGCAGCAGTTGCAACTATTTGAATTCAAATTATATTCGGTTTTAAGCATGATATTACTCTTATATCGATACATAGATTGTCATCACGCTCCCCATACAGCAAAAGTTACTTAAGTGATTTTTAGCTGCAACTAATTGAATTCAAACTATATTCGGTTTTAACCATGACTTACTCTTAATGCGGTGCATAGGTTGTCATCACGCTCCCCATACAGCAAAAGTTACTTAGGTGATTTTTAGCTGCAACAACAATTTAAAACATAGCCAAAAGAATATTCTCAATTTCAGGCAAAAATAGATGTCACTTAAGAGCGTTATTAAGTACCCATATTGATTAATGGCAGTCCATATCCTAAAGTTTAAAGTTATGGTTTATAGTCAATAACTTAGGTATTTCAGCCTATATATTTATAAAGTTTAATTGAAGATTAGATTCAAAACTTAAGCCCAATTTCTTAGAAGTGGATGGTGAGAGGGCACGCTTCGAATTTTTGCTGTAATACTTGTGATTTAGATGTTTTTGCATGATAGAATGCCGCATTTTTTCACCACTCATTTTTATTAAAGAATTATCCATTGAGTAAACTCTTTACAAAGTTGGAATATATAATATGAAACAAGAGAACGATTTGTGTGATATTGGTTTTATTGGTTTAGGTGTTATGGGGAAAAACCTCGTATTAAACCTTGCTGACAATGGCCACAATATTGCGGCATTTGACCTTAATAACGAAAAAATTGATGAGGTTATTGCGCAAGATATCGAAGAGCAAATGTCAATCGACAAAAATAACTGTAAAAAACGTGTTTACGGTTGTTCTTCTTATACACAACTACTCTCTCAGTTGAAAACACCACATTTAATTGTATTGTCTGTACCAGCAGGTTCACCTGTTGATCAAGTATGTGAAAACTTGATAGGCGCGGGCATACAGCCCGATGATATTGTTATCGATACTGGCAATAGTTTATGGGTGGATACGGTTGCACGCGAAAAAAAGTATAAAGCTAATTTTATTTTATTTTCATCAGCCGTTTCTGGTGGTGAAGAAGGTGCGAGATTTGGTCCTGCGTTAATGCCTAGTGGTTCGCCTTATGCTTGGAGTCGTATTAAACCTATTTGGGAATCGATTGCAGCTAAAGTGGATTCAACAACTGGTAAACCATTAGAGCGTACAAAACCAGGTGAAATAATATCTGAAGGTGAACCTTGTACGGCTTATATTGGTCCAGCTGGAGCAGGCCATTATGTGAAAATGGTGCATAACGGTATTGAATATGCTGATATGCAAATTATATGTGAGGCATACCATGTCTTACGTACGGGTTTGTCTTTATCACCAGATGAAATCGCTGATATTTTTGAAAAGTGGAACTTGGGTCCACTTGATAGTTATTTAATGGAAATATCAGTTGATGTGCTTCGCCATAAAATCTCTGATGGTACACCGTTAGTTGATGTGATTTTGGATAAAGCAGGGCAAAAAGGCACCGGTTTGTGGACTGCAATGAGCAGTTTAGAAGTAGGTTGCCCAGCCCCTACTATTTCACAAGCGGTGTATGCACGCTCAATATCATCTTTTAAAGAGCTACGTTTGCAAGCATCTTATCAACTTGCGGGACCTGAAACACAAACCTTTACTGAAGCAGAAAAACAAACATTTATCGAACAATTACACGATGCCATTTATTGTTCAAAAATCTGTGCGTATGCGCAAGGGTTTCAATTAATGAAACTAGCGGGTAAAGAGCATGGTTGGACATTAGATTTTTCGAGTATTGCTAAAATATGGCGTGCTGGATGTATCATTCGAGCGGCTTTTTTACAGTCTATCTCCGATGCATTTGAGCGTAATGAAGCATTAGAAAACTTAATGTTAGATGAGTTTTTTTCCAATCAAATTAGTGAAAGGCAATTAAATTGGCGCAAAGGTGTCGCACAAATCACTTTGTTAGGCATTCCTTGTGGTGCGTTATCTGCTTCACTTGCCTATTATGATTCAATGCGATGTGATGTGTTACCTGCTAATTTATTACAAGCACAACGCGATTATTTTGGTGCGCATACTTTTGAGCGAATTGATGAAGCAGAAAGTAAAAAATATCATGTTGAATGGTCTACTCAAGAGCGTGAAATGATAGCGATTAAAACGGTTAATAAATTAACTTAAATTAAATAGCCTATTGTGTAATTGTATAAATGAAAGGTTCTGATGAAGCATAAATTTTATAGCCTTTAGTTTTAAGTTTGAAAAGTAAGCGGCTTATTAGTAAAAAAAACAACCTTTTGCTGGTGCCGATGACGGCCAATGATAAGCGGGTATTTATCATTGGCCGCTGTTATCTATGTAGGAAAAACTTCAGACAGATTGACGTTTTCGTTAAAATTGGTAAAAACCAACTAATTTAAATTCCAAATGAGTGTAATGAGCTTACTTCCATGTAGGCAAGAGCAAAAAGTCAGAAAAGATTAAACCTAAACTATTTTACTCTTATCCAAAAAGTCTATTTATTCCCTAAACTTAAGTGATCTTAACTCGTAAAAAAACTCTATAAACCCCCTGAAACCCCCTGCAATAGTCAATAATTAACCTATCGTAATTTACCTATATAATTGGAATGTTTTGTAAGTTAAAAATTTGAACTCAACGTTTCATTTAACCTACGCATTTATCAAGATATAAACCTGTGGATGTTTCATCATTTACCAGCATGAATGTTTTGTTCAAAGATGTAAGATTAATATTGATCTGTGGGTTGTAAGCAGTGACATCTATGAAGTGGACGTTATGTTTTATAAAACTCCATTAAAAATCAAGATTGATCCATCCTCATGGGATTATTCTGCTGTTAAATCCATACGTTTTTTGTTTTATGAATCCAAAGTGGAATCACAAATGTATGAAATACAATTGATTAATTTAAGTAGACAGTTATTAAGCGTTGATCTAAATTTAGATCTGGGCAATATTTAATAGATCACTAAAATAAAATAAGCGATGGAGGAGTATTTATATTTCAAAATAAACCCCGATAATTTACGGGTATTCATTCTACAAAGTAATCGTTTATTCAAACACACTTCCAAAAAATAAAGTTTTAAACTACATATAATTTACCCATAAGACATAATATCAATTGACAAGAGACCGTTGGTCTTCTATATTACTCAATAAGAGACTGATGGTTACTTATGGGGTTGGGATGAATTGGCAGCGTGCAAGAACAGATGAAAACAAAAATGAACGAAAAGAGGCGATTTGTGCGGCCGCATTTACTTTGTTCGTAAAAAATGGCTACGAGAAGGTGAGTTTTAATGGCATAGCGCTACAGGCTGGGTTTACTAAGTCGAATATGTATCGCTATTTTAGTTCTAAAGAAGAGATTTTTCTTAAAATATTTTCTGACCTTTTTAATCAATGGTTTGAAAGTTATACAAAACGTTTAAAAAAATTGGATGAAAATGTTGATATTAAACAATTCGTCAATGCTTGGGTGCAATCATTTAAAGCGTTACCCCTGTTTTTAGATTTGGTGCCGATTTTATTTGTATCCCTTGAAAAAAATAGTTCATATGAACAGTTGGTGGAATTTAAAAAAATGTCTAAATATCTACTTTATAACATCACAGTTGAAATCAGCAGAATATATCCCGATATTCAAACTGAAAAAGCCTTTAAATTTCTATCATTAAGTTACGCTGCTACTTCAAATTATTGGGCAGGGGCTTCACAAAATGATGTGCTAATAAAAGTATATGAACAAGATTTTTTTAAAGAGATGAAACCTGATTTTGAAAAAGACCTAACTAGTGCAGTAGAAATAATTGTACTGGGTTTAAAAGCATATAAATAAACTGAAAATCAGAGTAATTACTGATGTTTCATTAATTAAATTACTCACATAAAAGAGGAAAAAAACATGGCTCACCAAGTTGAAAAAACAATTAAAGTAAATGTGTCGTCTGATAAAATATGGACGGTATTAAAAGATTTTGCTGCTATAGAAAATTTCGCCGCGACTATTACATCGTCACCGATAATTAATAATATTGAATCAGGGCTTGGAGCTAAACGTAAATGTACGTTTACTGATGGCTCAAGTTTGGTTGAAGAAATTATTGAATACAATGAAGGGCAGGGTTATACCATGTTGTTAACTGATTATGCATACCCGTTAAAAAGTATGGTAGCGACGATGCAAGTTAAAACAATAGATGATAATACAAGCCAGATTACTATGAAAACTCAATTCGTAGTGAAAGGTGGGCCGTTAGGTTGGTTAATGGGTGTGTTTTTAATGAAACCTATGATGTCAGGTGTATTTAAAAAAGTATTAAGTGGTTTGGCTTATTACAGCGAGACAGGAAAAAAAGTAGACGGTAAGTTGCCTTCCAATGAAGAATTAAAGATGATTATTAGTTAGTTTTATAGATTAAATTACGCCTGACAAAAGTTGAGCGTAATTTAAAAAATGTAATTTTTTAACCAATCAGTCATGTAGAAATTCTAGTTCTTAATAAAATGGTAATATTTATTAATTTTGAATTTGTCTCATTAGGGTTGAGAATATTAGATTTATCGTGTTTTTTGAATATTAAATACTTCTTTTCAAAATAATCATCACTCATTCTTCTTTTTACTAAATTAAACAATCGAGTTATCCATTTTTTATTCGAAAATATTAAAATCTTTAATTTAGATATAACCCTTATTAATCATTGATTCTATTTCCCCCGCTAATATAAATCATTTTCACCCTTAAATTTAATGAGTAATTTTGAAACTTCAATTAAAAACCAACCCTTTATTTGTTGTTTAATACTTGAGTTTACCCATAAGCAATGATGTAAAAACAAAATCTTCTAATATACTGTAAAGCAGAAACTATTTTTGATGAGTTGTTTAAGGTTTTTTATAATAATAATTGAGTGTATGGGCTGAATTGACCCTTTGTTTTTCTAGTATTGTGATAGTCATGTTACTGATTGTAATGTTTGTTATTCATGGTTTTTAACCAGATAGTGACGACTTTAAAGTCTAGTGAGAGAAAGTATGTTTTCTCTGGGTGTTCAGGCCAATATATTAAATTGGTTAAGTCTTGTATCAAATAATTACAATTGTCTTTTAGATAAATATGACACAGTCACAGATGATTTAATTACACAGTTAATATCATATTTTAAAGAGTCAGAACAGGAAAAAAACATTAACTTAAATTAAACGTCATTTGAATGATTATAAATTTTACGGGATTTTGGATCAGTTGGTTCTGATGAAAATATAGTTGTTAGTATGACTGCCAAAAGTAAATAATCTTAAGTGTATTGTTGAATATAAAAGCAGTTGAGTTTAGCTTTATTAATTAAGTATATAAAGAGATACAAATGAAAATATTATTATGTTTAATGTTAATTAGTACAATTTCTAATGCTGAATTCAGAATCGCGATTGATGAACAATTTTTTTTGACAAAAAAGATAAATATGGTCGATGATTTAACTGAATTATATAGACGAATGGGTATTGAAGTGGAGTTTGATATTGTTCCGGGAGAGCGTGCAGTTAAAAAAACAATTGAGGGGTATTATCAAGCGCTAGATGCACGATTTATTAATCCTGAAGTTTTTGTAAATTTGATACCTGTACAGGAGCCCATTTATTATACACATAATATAAACGCCTATAGCTTAACTCGTTTATCTCCTATTAATAACTATAAAGATCTAGAGCCATATATTATTGCGTTTCCTAGAGGGGTGCAGTTACAGAAAAAAATACATGCGCTAGTGCCTAATTTACAAACGTTTAATTCACCTGACTTTGAAGTTACATATAAGGCATTATTGCAAAATAGAGCCGATATTATTGTGATAAGTGACGTTGTTATAAATGTTATTTTTGATGAAGAGGTTAAAAAAACACTATTTAAATTAAATAAACAACCATTAGAGGTAATTAATACATATCATCATTTACATCAATCCCAAGCTCATTTAGAGCCTCGTTTATCAAAAATAATTCGTGAAATGAAAGGACAAGGGTATTTTAAAATGGATTTCAGTCAATGAGGTTATCTGGTTTTTATCTATTAAAACAATGATCCGTAGTTAAGGGAAGGAGTTTAAAATAGTATGAATATTTTAAGCGCACTTTGATGTCCAATTGTAGTTATTACCTCCTTATTGTAATAGTGAGAACCCATTTAGTTTAATTGTGTTTATGATTTTATATAATAACCACTCAATTATTTTATGAACTAATTAAAATGTTTAAATTAATAGGTTTTTATTTTGTAGTCATATTAGCTATGACGTCAACTTTTTCATTTGGCCATATTATATGGGATCAAGACAGTGTTACCCCACCAAGATCAGATGATAATTCAGTGTCTTGTGGGGCGCAATTAAGTGTCCCTCCCGTATTTGAAGCGAATAGTTTAGTGGATTTAACATACATAGTGGGGATAAAACATTATTCACCTTTGGAGATACATTTATATGACGATAATGATAACCAGTATATTTTGAGCCAAAACATAGCAGAACCCCCTGCAGATGTAATAACTATGCAAACGGTTAATTTACCTGATATTGAATGTGAGTCCTGTTATTTATATATCAAACAGACTTCGTCTATTTTATATGAATCCTGCTCAGATATTCGTTTGGTTAAACAATTAGAGTCGATTCCTCCTGAAACGGTTCTTAGTGTTAATAGTACCCAGATGAATCAAAATCTAAACTTAACATGGGACTACTCCTTAGAAGAGGATGAGAAGATTGAGAGGGTGTTTGTTTTACAATCAGACAGTCAAATAAATTCTAATTTTGTAAATGGTGAGATTTATAATCTGGGTGATACATTTGCAGAGGCTCAAATAGTGTATTCAGCTGTTTTAAATGAATTTGAAATAACAAATATTAAACCCGATTCAGTCATATACTTTCAACTCGTAACTCAAGACTTTCAGTATAATTATTCAGAACCCTTTAATTATACGGTGATTACAGCATCCAATATTGATGATGATAATAATGAACCTAATAATGAAGATATAACAGTAGAAATTACAGGATCTTTAATTGTTAAACCTTCAATAGTGCAACCTAGTGAAATATTGTTAACCGCAGTGATTACAGGCGGGAATGTAAATGATAGTTTTACAATTGAATGGTCAAGCACACCCGCGTTAGAATCTATTAGTAGCCCTGCAAATACTTTTTATGCAAATTCTCAAGCAAATGATTTTAAAGCCAATCAATCTTATGTAATAACAGTGAGTGTCAGCGATTCTGCAGAACCAGCGCAAATATCAACAATGAGCGTCATTGTAGAAGTTGAAGACTTGCCTTTGGATATTAACGATCAAACAATAGAAGATAACAAAAAGGGTAATATTAGTTTGATTTTTTTATTGGGTTTAATGCTAATGTTATTGACTCGATGCGATGTTAAATTTCTTAAAATTATGAAAAAAGGATAAATATAAAGATGAATAAATTATTATTGTTATTGGTTATACCCTGGTTGTTTTCATGTGATTTGTTAGATAAAAAAATTGAAGATGAGTTGGAGAAGTTTGTTTGGACTGACTCAAGCGAATCGATAACTATTACTCAATTTAATGCATTAATAATGGATGTGAGTGATCAAAATATAGAAATTACAGTTTCAAAACAAAATATGCCGTTAACAGCATCTGATTTATTAAAAACAATCAGAGTGACAACGGATGAGTTGAGTTGTGTACAAGACGGCACTACTTATAAAACAGTCATTTTGGATAGTAGTGGTGAGTCAGAAGAATATTATTCCACCGATTCTGATTGTAATGAAAATGATTATGAATTTATTTCAACTGAACATTTAGTACAATTATTCGACTTATTAATTACTAGTCAACAATAAAACTATAACTGCTAACAAATGATAAAAATTGAAACAGGTCGAGATATTAAGATATCTTGGCCTTTTTTTATGCAATAAAATCGTAATGTGTTTTAAATTTGTGTTGTTATATCTGTAATAATTCAAAAGTCGGAGCTGGCAAAGCTTGTGTAATCTAGGTAATATTTATTTTTTGTTTTAAATTATCTCATTCATTCATTTAAAAGTTATTATTTATGTCCGTTCAAATATTTAGAGAAGCCGCACAACAATTATTAGCTCGTAGAGTACCGGGAACTAAAGCAACCAGTTTATCTGATGACATTAAACCCAACAGTGTTGAAGATGCGTTAATGATCCATCAAGAAATGATTAAACTTCGCACTGACGGTGTAGCGGCTTGGAAATGTTTATTACCCATAGCTGAAGACAAAATAATTATTGCGCCTATTTTTAGTGATACCCTGCAAAAAGGGGCCTTGTGCTGGTTAATGCAAGACGAAACTAAAGCCAAAATTGAACCTGAAATCGTTTTTGTATTAGATAAAGACTTACCTGCAAGTAAAACTGGTTACAGCGAAACACAAATTAATGCAGCCATAGGTTCGGCTCATATGGCATTAGAATTAATGCAAAAGCGCTTTGCAGATGATGCCAATGTACAATTCCCCGAAATGTTAGCGGATTGTTTGGTTAACCAAGGTTTATATATTGGCCCAAAGATAGATAAAACCTTAGCTTTTAAGACAAATGAAATTAAATTGTCGTTTAAACAAACCGATAAAAACGGAGAAGTAAATACACAAACTTTTGATGGGGTTCATCCAAATCCATTACCGCAATTACCTGTTTATTGGGCGATCGATTTTATGTCAAAACGCGGCACTGCATTCAAAAAAGGGGATGCTTTTACTACAGGGTCATTTGCTGGAATTGTTGAAGTGGATTTTGATAAAAAAACTGAAATTGAATATGTTGGTATTGGAAGTTATGAAGTTGTATTTAAAGAACTTGTAAAATAATTAATCAGATGGCAATGTTTTAAATTTGTGTTGCTGTATTTGTAAGTACCTGAAATCAAACAACATTCAGCCTTAAACCTACTGTGTATCGAAATTAATGACAAAGGCTGCAGGAACTGTATTTAATCCACTAAAAAGAGGATGTTAGTTTTTAGCTGCAACAACAATTTAAAACATAGCCAATCAGGTAGCTAATTGGGTTGGCTATTTAAAAATAAAACCTGTGATTGACGATAATAATCAAATCGCTGTATATAAATTGTTGTAAATAAATCCTTAAAATAGGCCACTTTTTAGTGGTCTTTTTTATGTTAAATAAACTAAGTGATTAAACTAAATATTTTGATCTATCTTGTTGTTTGGTGGTTTAAACCTTACTGATTTAACTGATTTTAAACGGGAATATATTCACCCTGTGTGAATAATGTTTATTCAAAAACGACAGGATTCACATAATTACAACAATTCTGCAACAAATTTACATTGTTGAGAAGTAGGTAATGCGAAATATCTAAAAATGGGTTTAAATCCCGCGATTCTAATTAGTTGAATTTTTTCCGTGGGATTAAAATGATAAAAACCTCAGGTTTTCTTATACAAGTCGGGTTGATTGCGGTGCTTTTAAGTGCTTGTGACAATGGTAGTTCTGGGCCAGATGGCAATAACAATGGCAATAACAATAATACTGACAGTGGCAATCAGACTCAAAGCACTACTGATACCTCGCAAACAACAACGCAATCGAATACATTCACAAGTACGCTTACTAATAATGTCACGGATACCGGTAGTAATACGAGTACGGATACTGATAGTGATACGAGTACCACATCAACTACTCAAACAAATGTAAACACAGGCACATTCACCCAAACAGGCAGTGAAACATCGACTCAAACAGGTAGTAATACTAGTACAGTAACGAATACTCATACAGATACCGAACCTCAGGTTGATCCCGATGGAGTGGAATTAATAATTTACCCTGAAGGCAACATCGACATGGTGGCAGCCGGTGGTAATGAAATAAAATTGTTTGCTATGTTATACGACAAAAACGGTCAATTAATAATTAATGATGATTCTCTAAAACTTGAAGTGACGTACACAAGCAGTGACGAGAGCATTTTATTAGTAGAGGACTCAGGTTTTATTAAAGGGGTTCATTTTGAAGGCACTAGTTTTGATTTTCTCAGAGAAGCCACTGTTACCGTCAAAGTGAAAGGAATGAATTTATCGGTGACTAAAAATATTACAGTTTGGGCAAATAATTCTTACCAAAGGCCTGTGCAGCGTTTAGAGGTCGATCAAGAGACTGTGAGTTTACAACTAGGTGCAGACACCGAGTTGTTAATTAATGGTGGTATTTTTGCCAGTGCAGCAGAATTAGATTGCAGCAAACAAAACTTTGCCTATTCAGTAGTCGATTCCAGTATTGTTGATTTAACCGACAGTTTTATCTTTGAGGCAGGCACCGATCAAATTGAATACCGAACCATTCAAATCAGCGCTAAAAAAGAAGGTATCACTGTTTTAAACGCAAGTTGTGACGGTGTAAATATTCGACCGGTGTTAATTGAAGTACGAGCAGACGCTACCGTTGATTTTCCTA
>JALJPK010000083.1:0-4971 GCA_022968985.1 Pseudomonadales bacterium
TAAACCGTGGTACTCAGTGTTTGCAGTGCCTCGTTAAGAGAGCGCGTATTCTATAGAGATTGGATTTTAAGTCAACCCTTTTATTCAATTAATTTCCTTTTATTTATCAATGACTTAGAGATAGTTTGATTTTGTTTGTTTATCGCTCAAAATCGAACGCAATTCGATCAATATTAGACAGTGATCGTTGCTTCTTAGGTTATTGTTAGTTTTATCGTTCTTATCGATGTCTAAATCGAATTGAAATGGCGATTCGCTATTGATATGCCAATCCACCTTTATATTTACCTTTTGCTGTGCTTTTTCACTTAATAACACATGGTCCAGACTTCCAAGTCTCTCCCCTAGTAAGTATAGGTATAAGCCACTACTTGTTTATACAACTGAGTATATTTCCCGCTTATGAATCCATTCGTTGCAAACCAGTGCAACAGTGATTCTCTGAATACGCATTCAAATACCCAGCAATATTACCAAATCCTTAATATCTTTAAAATGCTTGGTTATTATCTGGGCTAAGCTCAATCGAACCGAATAACAGCAACCTTGCATAATCACGATATTTTTATCTTCCACTCACAACCCTCTGCGAGATTTAAAATGTCTTAATACAATAGTGGAAGTCTCACCTCCAAAATCAAATGACTGCATTAAGACAGGACGCACTTTAAAATGGTTATTCTTATGATTTAGATCAACCCAAACTGCCCCCCAATAGTTCGAAGTTAAATAAGACGGCTTTCACTACTATATATGTATATTGATTTTCAGCATTTTGGCTTTGATATAAGGCAAACAATAACTCAACTATTGCACTGTGGGTTTTTATATCCGTAATTTTCAATTTTAATCAGTTCAACAATATTTCATTAGTTCGTACAAGAGTGTTAATCAACTTCGCTTGCTGTGCCATTAAAGAAATTCTTTAGATTAATAGAAACGAATTCAGATTGAATGTTCAATATCGGAGTAATCAGTTACCTATTGGGTACCACACATTTATTTGTTGTTTCAGATGCACTCGTTTTTACCACCATCCACATCAAAAACAACAAACAAATGATTCTTCCATTAGATACCCGCGATCCATTTATGCGTAATTGGATAACGCCTGTCTTTACCAAAACCTCGTGGTGTAATTCTCACCCCTTCCGCCGATTGCTGTCGTTTAAATTCGTTTCGATCAATTTGTTTGCACACCCAATACACCGTTTCTTTTTCAAAGCCTTGTTCAACAATCTCTTCTGCTGATAAATCTTGCTCAACATAAAACTCAATAATGGCATCTAAAATTTCATAAGGCGGCAAGGTGTCTTCATCTTTTTGATCAGGCGCTAGTTCAGCCGAGGGTGGACGTTCAATCACTCGCGCTGGAATCGAAGGTTTAATCGTATTTAAGAAACGTGACAATTCAAACACCAAAGTTTTAGGTACATCTTTTAAAGCGTTATAGCCTCCACACATATCCCCATACAAAGTAGCGTATCCCACTGCCATTTCACTTTTATTACCTGTTGTTAATACCATCGAACCTGTTTTATTAGAAATAGCCATCAACATTACACCACGAATTCGCGATTGTAAGTTTTGCTCGGTCACACCAGGCTGATCTAAACCCAACACTGGTTGTAATGTTTTATAAGTCGATTCATAGATGTCAACGATAGGCACAATATCAAATTTCACCCCCAATAAATCGGCTTGTTCTTTAGCGTCTTTAATACTCATCTCAGATGTATACTCAAAAGGCATCATCACCGCATGGACTCGATCCGCCCCTAATGCATCAACAGCAATAGCCAAACTTAATCCACTATCAATGCCACCAGACAAACCCAAAACAATTCCTGGAAATCCATTTTTATTCACGTAAGACTTTAAACCCAACACCAATGCTTGATGCAAAGACTGCATCAAACTTAACTCTTTGGCTGTTGAACCGTTTTTTAACACATCAACCTGATTTATTTTTGCCTTTTTATTCACAGATAAATCCACAATCGCCATAACATCAACAAACTGGTCACAACTATGGGTTAATTGCCCTTGTTGATTCACTACAAACGACGCACCATCAAATACTAATTCGTCTTGTGCATAATGCCCATTCACATAAAACACAATCAACTCATGTTGTTTAGCAATCACTTCAATACGTTTTAAACGCTGCGCCACACGATTTAAATGAAACGGACTCGCATTTAATGTCAGCACAACCTGTGCGCCTAAGTCTTTTGCTTTAATAATCGGTTCATCTAACCAAATATCTTCACAGATCAACAATGAAAACATCACACCTTTAAACTCAAAAACACTCGATTGTTCACCCATTGTGAAATAGCGTTTTTCATCAAATACTTGGTAATTTGGCAAACATTGTTTGTGGTACTGATGAATGATTTTATTTTCAGAGATACAAATGGCGCTATTAAATAATTGCCCATCAATCGTCATTGGCACTCCAATGACAATGGCGCAGGGTAAATTCGCTTGCAGCAACAATTCAATCGCCTCGTTAATACGTAATTTTAAACTTGGGCGCAGTAATAAATCTTCCGGCGGATAACCAATCAAACATAATTCAGGGAACAATAGTAAATCGACCTGTTGATCTTGAAACGCAGCTTGAGTTAATTGAATAATTTTTTGAACATTCCCTGAAATATCACCGATTTCAAATCCTTGTTGAGCCATTACAACACGCAAATTATTCATAAACTTTCTCTTAACACTTTAAAAACGTGTATTGTGCAATTTATACTGGGCAATACAAGCCTTAATACACTTTGATTAGTCTAATTTAATATGATTTCTACAAGTTTAAACATCGAAGAACAACGCATTCCGATTATTTTATTCAATATTTATCGAGCGGTACTCGCTTTCATATTTATATTGATCGTATTTGTGGATGTAAATACCCCCTTACAAGGTATTCAACAACCCGATCTTTTAAGATGGTCACTTGGCTTTTACACATTATCGATTGGTTTAACCATTTGGTTACAAGTTACCTCCAAGCTCAATTCCATATTGATTTTTTATACATTTTTTATCGATATTATTTTGCTGATGTCCATTATGATCGCCACCGGTGGTGTGCAATCAGGGTTTGGTACCTTGGTTGTTGTGGATATTGCCGCATGCTCTATTTTGTTATCACGCAGAAATTCTATATTTTTGGCCGCCTTAGCATGCTCCATTATTGTATATTGGGAAATATTCAGTAGTTTCACCCATACCCAAACCGAACAATACGTTCGAGCTGCACTTATAGGTTTAAGTTGTTTTGCTACCGCCATTTTAATGCAATACATTGTGAGTCGCGCTAAAAAATCACAAGCAATAGCCCTCAAACACAAAAAATTAGTCACCGATTTAACCTTAATCAATAACAGTATTGTTGAGCGTATTCGTACCGGTATTGTTGTTTGTAGTAAAAAAGGTGAAATTCGAACCATCAATGTTGCAGCCAGAACATTATTAAATTTTAAAAAAGGCGAATATTTAACCTATTTACCTAGCGAATTACACACATTATTTAATCAATGGCTCAAACACACCAGCTCCCACAGCGAAGTATTTAAAAGCCAAGCGCAGTCAATTGAATTACAAGTCAACTTCACTCAATTAAAAGACAACCAAGCTAATGACATTTTAATATTTATTGAAGATTTAACTCATATTCAACAGCAAGCCCAACAATTAAAACTGGCATCATTAGGCCAATTTACAGCAGCAATTGCACACGAAATCAGAAATCCACTTGGTGCTATCAGCCATGCTACCCAATTATTAGCGGAGTCGGAGCACATCGACGGCTCCGACGCACGCCTATTGGAAATTACACAAACCCATTGTTTACGCATGAATGACATTATTGAGAATATCCTACAGTTATCTAGACGTAGTCAATCGCAACCTTATGTCATTGATCTGAAAGAATGGCTTAATACGATTTGTGACGAGTTTACACAATATAACCATAAAGACTTAAGCGATATCCAAATTCAAATAAACTGCGAAGACGACCTATCCATTCGAGTTGACCAATCACAAATGAAACAAGTGATGCATAATTTAATGCAAAACGGTTTACGTTATAGTCAGCAAAAAACAGGTAATGCAAAACTAACAATTAATGCAGGTTTAATAAAAGACCAACAACCTTTTGTAGAAGTTATCGACTTTGGCAAAGGCATTGAACCTGATGAAGCCCATCGTTTGTTTGAACCGTTTTACACCACCGACCATAATGGAACAGGGTTAGGGTTGTATATTTCCAAAGAATTATGTGAATCGAATCAAGCAAATATAGAAATCATTACCCCTCATGTCGGCGGATGCTTTAGAATCACCTTTTCGCACCCAATGCGACTTGGCAATATATAAAGAGTACTTTTCAACAGTTGTTGTTGGATGCTTTAGAATTACCTTTTATACACAATGTCTCTGGAAATATTTAGCGAGTGCTTATAAAAATCATTACCACAACATTTGTTGGTGGATGCTTTAGAATTACCTTTTATACACAATGTCTCTTGGAAATAAATAATGAACAAACAACAAGTATTAATAATTGATGACGAGCCAGACATTCGTGAATTATTAGAAATCACCCTAGCGAGAATGAACCTAATCACTTATACCGCTAAAGATGTGGCCAGCGCGTTAAAATTGATAAACGAAAAAGAATTCGATTTATGTTTAACCGACATGCAATTACCCGATGGCACAGGTATGGATATATTAAGTCATATTCAAAAAAATCGACCAAACTTACCGGTTGCGGTGATTACTGCATTTGGCAACATGGAAACGGCAATCGAATCATTAAAATTAGGTGCGTTTGATTTTATATCAAAACCCGTTGATTTACAGCGTTTACGCCAAATTGTACAAAACGCATTAAAATTAAATCAAACCCCAGACAAAGACATTGAACATGACAGTGCCGATTACGACGGTATG
>JALJPK010000083.1:4981-20722 GCA_022968985.1 Pseudomonadales bacterium
GATGTGATGCTGGCGCTAAAACAAAAAATCAAAAAACTGTCTCGCAGCCAAGCACCTGTTTTTATAAACGGCCCATCCGGTTCAGGCAAAGAATTAGTCGCTTCATTAATTCACACATTAGGTTCGCGTGCAGACAAGCCGTTTATTCCAGTTAACTGTGGCGCCATTCCCTCAGAGTTAATGGAGTCTGAATTTTTTGGGCATAAAAAAGGCGCCTTTACTGGTGCAACACAAGACAAAAAAGGGTTTTTCCAAGCAGCTCATGGCGGCACGTTATTTTTAGATGAAGTTGCCGACTTACCTCTTGCCATGCAAGTAAAGTTATTACGTGTTATCCAAGAAAAAGCAGTGCGCCCAGTCGGTGAAACCAACGAAATTTCAGTGGACGTGCGAATACTCAGCGCCACTCACAAAGATTTAATGCAAGAAATTCTAGACGGTTTATTTAGACAAGATTTATATTACAGAATAAACGTGATTGATTTAAACGTACCTGCATTACATGAACGAGGCGATGACATTAACTTATTGAGTAACTATTTTTTAGAAAAACTCAGTGAAAATTACCAATCGCCCCAAGCCATATTATCCATTGAAGCCAAACAAGCGCTTAGCCAATATGGATTTCCAGGCAATGTAAGACAGTTAGAAAACATACTGGAACGTGCATTTACGTTATGCGAAGACGACGTCATTCATTTAGAAGATTTAAATCTAGATGACAACTCAATGGTTGTAAAAACACCGAGTCAAACCGTTCCCGTAATACAACCCAGCGCCGCTCCCATCCAAAACAATGAACAAAGTGAATTCCCAATTCCAGAAAATGTACAATTGGAATCATTTTTAGAAAATATAGAACGACGTGTCATTCAAAAAGCACTAGAAAATGAACGTTGGAACAAAACCGCCGCGGCTAAAAAATTAGGCATTACATTTAGGGCGTTACGCTATCGCCTTAAGAAGTTGGAGATGGAATAAAATGAATCGACGTAAAAAAATTAATGACATATTGAAAAAAAGAAAAAAACAAGCCAAAGCAAAAGGCAGAGGTAATGTTCAAACAGGTTATGTGTCAAAAGCAGAACGCGCACGTTTAGAAATATTAGAGCTTGAAAACAAAAAAGCAGACAATGTTACAGACACTGAAGATTCGGCCTCTGAAGATCAAGAGTCGGTTTAATTAAAAAAAGGTTAAACAATATATTGTTGTTTAACCTTTTATAATTCTGCGCTTACATTATATACATAACCTGTAAACCCTCAATTGACAGTCTACGTCACACTTAACGACCTCACTTAAACACGACAGTTACTGATTCTCAGCCTCAGCCTCAATATTAAAAGTGACACCCATTTTTAAAACCAACTCAAGTCAGATATTTATTGACTCTCAACATCACATTTAATTACCCAACTCAAACCCGAAATTTACCGTTTAGCACCTTTTTAACCCTTATATATTATTTTATTGTTATTGTATTTTGAGTTAACTATTTAACTCGAACCTTAAACAAAAGGAAACACAAATGAAATTAACTCTAAAATTTAGTATCGCCCTAATATTTATACCGATGTTCAGTTTTGCTTCTATTGACGATTATTCTTGGTCTTTAAATAAAAATTCATATTTAGTTGAAGAGCAAGGTGAAACCATTTTAATGATGGCCGATGTCACTCAATATGAATCTAAAGTTAGTTTTATAAAAGAGTTGGATTTTGATGAAGGTGTAATTGAGTTTGAGCTTATGTCCTCAGAGATCAATTCTAAAATGCATAATTACCCAGGTTTAGTATTTAATGTAAAAGACAAGTTACATTGGGAGGTTTTGTATTTGCGTTACCGTATGGATTCGATGGAAGGTATTCAATACTTAAATTCAAGTAATGGTAAAACCAATTTTCAAAACTTTAAAGGGGATGATTATTTTCAATATACTCCGGTCATGCAACATCATGGTAAATGGCGCAAAATAAAAATTGTGTTAACAAACGATATATTGGAAGTTTATTTAGATGGTAATACAACAGCAGAATTTATTACTAAACGTATAAAAAGCGACATTACGTCAGGCTCGATTGGTTTTTATGCGTATAAAAGTTCAAACGTCACTAAATATCGTAATTTAGTTATTACACCCAAAAACTAAAACACATCTAACCATTCTATAAAAAAGTCGATATGCATAATTTAATATCGACTTTTACTGGTTTCTTTATTTAGAATCTGAGCAATCAGATTCACGACTTATAATCTGTGATTGACCACATAACTCCTTTGTAGGCCCCCTTAGGGTGTCAAGGCAACTATATCAAGGCACTATAGTTCTGGATTTATTCATTGATCAAACAAAAACCATTACCAAAAGGGTCGGCACAATGTGCAATAGCGCCCCAATCCGCGCGTTCTCCACCTTCATGTGAACCACCAAATTCTAGAATTTTTTCAACCAACTCATCAACGTTTTCACATAGAAAGTCTAAGTGAATCGGTGTCCAATGACGACCATAATCTCTTGTGACATCCTTTGATTTTAGAGGATTTGTACCGGCTTTTTTCTCTTGCAGATAGATATCGCAATTGTCGGTAGAAAGCACCACCATATTATCGCCTTGGTTTCGAACTTTCTTACAACCTAACGCTTTAATATAAAAGGTCTCTGCTTTGTTTAAGTCGGAGACATCAATACTGACTGAAATTTTTATCATAGGAAATGCTCTAAAAAAGTTAAAGATAAGATGAAAGCTAATTAGATTACATTATTACTGTATATATGTACAGTATTCGGATTAACTATTTTACTCCGCACAATCACGCTTAAACCCTATTTAAAACTGTCTTGTAACTGTGTTAAGTATTTATCCATCGAGCCATGATGACCCATAATAAATTTTGCTACAAAACGGAATACAATATTATAAACCTCACCATTTTCTGTTATTTTTAATTTTGTCGCGCGCTCATGTCGACTTAACTCAAAAGTCCAACTTCCACCAAACATCAGCTTTTCACCAACAATTGTTCTCACTAGCCGTTTTTGTGGGACAGTCTCGGTGGTAAAAAAAGTAATCATATCACCTGATTTACTAATTTCCTGCCACCTGCCATCACTGAGTTCGGTAACCTTTTTAAGTTCGTTACGCCATTGAGGCATAGCAGGGTAATTATTGATTTTTAACCAAACCGCATTTATCTCTGCATTAATTAACAACGTTCGACTGGCTGTATGTTTGATAGGTAACATCCAACCGATCAAACAAACCAAACCTATTAACACAGTTAAACTCGATAATATAAAAATCAATAACTTCATAAATTGCTTCTCTCAAAAAATAATAAAGATTATTATATAAACAAATTTCGATTTTAAAAGGTTAGATAGGTTAACCTAACTTAAATCATATTAAATGGACGCGGAACTACTCTTAGGCTGTAAAACAAAATGACATCAACTATTAAAAACAATGTATTAAAAATTCAGTCACTTTATCCAAAAATTTATTTTGCCTGTCATCAGGATCATATTAAAGCGCGCTCATCTACACATAAAGTATCCAATCGAGACAACATCATATTGGCGCATTTGTTTGAGGGTAATTTAAGTTACAACAAAGAACTTGCTCAACATCTTAATGTGAGCACTGCAACGATGTCACAAGCATTAAACAATTTAGTTGTTTTAGAATTTGTGCAATACGTGGTTGATGACAACGATGAAAGAAGATCAAAATATAGCTTAACTACAAAAGGACAATTAGCCTTGCAAGATTCTTCTGTATTAAATACAGAAAAGCTGACTAACCAATTAAATAAATTAACAGAACAAGAACAACTCAAAGTTATTGAAGGTTTAAGATTATTGGCTTTAATTTAACTTTTTGGATCCGATAGTTTTATTGACAGTCTATAGCATATTTTCCATTAAAGAATATCCACAGATTAAATTTTTTCGAATCTTCAGGCTTTATTTTACAAAGGTATTACTAGTATTCTGAGTCAGAATTAGACTCTAATCCTTAATTTAAACAGTATAATAAGCCTGAAGTATCATCAATTTTTTCAAAATTTATATTACTCTAATACACACTTACTTCATGTAAAATAAACATTTCAAACCTAATTATTAAGCCCTTCCCACTTTTTCAGAATTATTCAACACGATTACGACCAGTATTTTTAGCTCGATACAAAGCATTATCAGATTGTTCAAATAGCTCATCCAACAAACTATATTTATCTATATCTGCGTTACTGATTCCAAAACTTGCAGTCACATTTATAGTATTTGATAAGACTGTTATATCAAATGACGACACCAAATCACATAAGTCATATGCAAGTTCTCTTGCTTTTTCTATAGGCATGGATGGGCATAATATTGCAAATTCCTCCCCACCCCATCGGCAAAAACAATCGCTATTACGTATCGACTTTTGGATAAGACCGGAGATTTTTATTAACACTTGATCCCCTGTTTCATGACCATATTTATCATTTATTTTTTTGAAAAAATCTAGGTCAAATAGAATCAATGATACATTAACAGATTTATTATTTTTTAGAATATTCTTTAAATATTCAGTCAATCCTTTACGATTTTTTAACCCGGTTAATTCATCAGTCATCGCTTCTTGTTGATGAAATTTAGATTGCTTTAACACTTTCATCAAATTCCAAGACATCAATAGAAATATCAATAATAACCAAAGGCTAATGACACACACATACCAATATTTTTCAGAAATCGTTTTTTTAACCATTTCTATTTTTATTAATTGCATGTCGTGTTGACCATCTTTAAGACTGCCGGATAAAGTTAATCCAATTACAACCGCGTGAGAAAAATCTGTATAACTGTTTCGACGGGGAATATTGTATTGATCTAACCACCAATGTAATACATGCCATTCCTTCGGTTCGATTAAAATAGGTATTTTCACATCTGTTAGTTCGAAAGATCCTATTGGTACCACTGAGTTTTTAAGACTATTTGTATTACCTTCTATGTATGAACTTTTTTCAAATGTTCTTAAGGTGATTCCAATTTGTGTTGAGGGACCAGTATAATCAAGATAGACTTTAAATAAATGATATTCAGAAATATCAATACCTTGAAAGTCAGGTGTTAGCTGAACTTCAAACCCACAAAACGGTGTTGCAATAGAGTGGGTAATATCACATTTAAATTTATTTTTAGACTTTTCAGTCCACCAAGCTCGACTGCCTCCGTTATTTTCAAAACCATCAGAGTACAGCCAAGTTTTATCAGTACCTTTAGGAAAAAGCACGTCCACTTTTTCAGGTATTTTGTCATACCCTAATAAAAGCAAAAAACAAAAAACACTCAGCACTAATATTTGTGTGTATAAAAAAACAAATTGGTTTGATGAAGAGTTTCTGATGGCTCTGAACATATACAATCTCAATCGACTACAAAATGAAGGGAAATCTGACTTATTAATACAGTCTTAGGATTTCCTTAAATGTAAATACTAAAATTAACAACAACTTTCTGAACTTAGCATTTAAGTTTAAAGTGCTATATTCGAATACAAAAATTGGAAGTAGTGTAACACGACTTATGGGTTCAAGTAGTAAATCGATAAACTAAAAGAGACATCCACTTTTGTCATTTTCAATTCAAACATGGATATTTGAATTAAACTTAAAGAGCGAAGTTTATATCTAAGCAACCACCGTGTAATGGTGGAAATTCTAAATAAAGATCCCGCCAGCACTTTTGTAGTAATTTATGCGGTGAATTTAGATAACTGAGGAGTTGGTTATAAACAGGTAACAATTACGCAAGCAAACTTAAATTGTCGAAAAAGAATAAATGGACTAGTCGATTTAACAACTAATCTAGTAAAACTAAAATCGATAATAAACTAAATAAAAAAACCGAAACAATTAACAAGATGATTGTTTCGGTTATGCTTAAGAAAACCTTAAAAGTTATAACTGAATAACTGTTTTGTTACAAAGTTAAACCTCTATAGATCAGGTACGTAACTGTCCTGATAATCAATAATACTGTCATTATCAGCATCCAGTGGGAAGATTATATCGTCTAACCAAACACTGTCTTCTCCTTCGGATACAGTGGCGTCTTTTTGATATTTCCATTTAAAGTTATGTGGCCCTGCTTGCACCGGATAACTCACACTGATCCAATCACTTTCACCACTGAAACTTTGTTGTTTAAGATCATCAATATAAAAACTTAGCTCGTCTTCTTGTTCTGAACTGGTTTTAACACTAAAGCTAATTTCACCTACTCCAGTATCAAGACTCACCTCTAATTCGGCCCAATCACTGTCATCTAAAGCGTCAATTACCTTAATTGCATAATTTCCACTGTTAACATCTCCGGGATTTGTATTTTCAATCACTTGCCAATTTTTAATATTGTGTGTCCAAAACGGTGATATTACACCCCATTCAAACCCTTCTTTACTTAATTCTTCTATCACAGGTAATGAAAAACTGGTCACTCTAGGATCTGTTTGAATACCTTGTTCTCCATTCCCCAACTGCCCATCCTCATTGGATCCTAAGGCATAACTTAAATTACCCTCAGTGATAAAGAATGACGTATTGTTGCCCGCAGCGATATAACTGACGTTTTCATTGCTTATTTTTATTGGATTATTACCTCCTTGACCATTTAGGGCAGTTCCTTCCCCAGTACCAAATAATTCTCCAGACTCCGTACGCATAAGAGTATGCTGCGTACCAGCTGATACCTGAGCTACCGCCGCTAAACCGGTGATTAAGGTAGGAGACGATTTATTTTCCATTGACCCATCACCTAATTGGCCAAACTCATTTAAGCCCCAAACAAATAATTGCCCCACATCGTCAATGGCAAAACTTTGGTTAAACCCAGCAGTAATAGATTTGATATTAGACAGTGATGGAATTTTAATAGCACTGTCTTCAGAATTATCCAAGGTACCATTACCTAGCTGACCAAATTCACCATTGCCTATGACCCATACATCATCGTTTTCATCTAGTGCTAATAAATGTGCGTACCCAGCACTAATTTTAATAATATTAACCAAATTACTTACAGTACTAAAAGTATCTGTTGGGCTGGCTGCTTTTGAAACAGTACCGTCGTAATTTAGTAAATAAAGATCATTATCATAAGTATAGTTGTAACACCTATAATAAAATGAATTGTATTTCCAACATGCATCCCAATTAGGTTGTGGTGAACTATAGCTACTAAAACTTACTTTTACAGAATTTTTGCTTTCCTCTTCAATTGAAATCCCTTTAATATTATTAACACTTTCAATGAGTGTCGGTGTATTTTGATTAAGTCCCCACCACCAAACCTCACCATTTTTCGCCAGAGCAATGCTGTAATTACTCCCAATTGAAACGTCAACAATTTTTGGTAATCCAGTGATTTTTTTAGGAAATACACTACTGATTTCATCACCCAGACCCAATAACCCATGCTCACTAGTTCCCCAAGAATATAAAGATCCGTCGGCAAATACTGCCATTCCAATATTATGGTTATAAATACTAGAATTAGTTTTGTCTGCGTATACCCTTATTTCAGAATTGTTAGATTGCACCAACTTAACAATATCCGACGGGGATTGATTCAGGACATGAATAAACAACTTTCCAGTTGAATCGGTAATACCGTCACTTGCAGTATAATTCAGACTTAACCAACCCGATTGGTCAGATGATGCAATAAAACTAAAACTACCATCGCCGTTATCTATCAGCTCACCTAAACTCATTTTATCGTTATCCAAAACATCCATGCCTGTCACTGTATTTTCAGCACCCCCACCTGTGTCGTTATCCGTTGGGTTAAATGTAATTGTATGCCCTCTTGCCACCGATAAAATATCATCAATGCCTTTAAGGCCATTTTGGGTTGGATTAGTACCGTCGATAAATTCTTGTAAATCACTGCGACCGTCAAGATCATAATCACCTGTATTTGTAAACAGATCTAAGCCACCATAAGACAGTTCCCAAAAATCCCCAATGGCATCATTGTCCACATCCATATATTCATTGGGATTATTTGGAAACGCATCGTCTTCATTGGGTACACCATCACTGTCACTGTCACCTTGCTTAACCACATAATTGATTGTTTTAACAATGCTACGCTCTTGTAGAATTACTGTTAAATCAAAGCTGCCTAACTCATCAAGGATATCGATAGCAGGATTACCCGTTAACAATAAAACATACTGGTTATAACAAACGGCATTATCACAATAGCTGTTGCCTTTATCTTGAAGCTGATAATTTAACCATGTCGGTTGACCACTAAGTTCAATCGTTGCCACTTGTCGGGCAACAAAATCAAATATAGCAAAGTTGTTGTTTTGGTCTGTGCTGAATTCAAAAGAAGGTATATCGTCTTCAATAACATTTAATTGTGCACTGTTAGGTAACATCAATAAATCATCGCCAGCGTAAATTACATCGTTGACACGCAAAGTGATGTTTTCTTCAAGCTCAAAATGATTGTCACCTAAGATCGATACTTGGATTTTTTTCTCAGTTTGGCCAGGTGCAAACACAACCGTTGCGTAACGCTGCTCAACAGACCAATCTTGGTTAAAAGTAGACATCGTACTTTCTAGGGCATAAGCAATCTGAACCTCTTGATTAACCGCTTTAGACAAGCTCAGTATAAATTCAGCTGCAGTGACTGCAGCTTGACCACCCCCATCAATATTGCCTTCTAGCACATCGATTGCACTGATATTTATTTGTAAATCATCAACTAGGGTTACAATAAATTCTTGTTCGACGCTTAAATCACCATCCGTTGAGCTGGCTTTAACAATAAAATTGTCACCGTTATTGCCTACAGGAATACCTGATAATGTAATTTGATTTGAATTAGTTGTATCAACATTTAGCCAATCTGGTTTTTCGATAATTGATAATTGCACCGGGTCGGTTTCATCTTGACTGCTTATTGTAAGAGAGTAACTAATTGCCACAACCGCTTTATCATTGCCGTCAAATAATATAGTGGGTGGGTTATTAGGAAAACAGGAATAAGACGCATTGATAATTTCGTCCGATTGTAGCTGCCCGTCTTGATTTGAATCTAACCCTATCTGGTGTTTAGAACCACCGTGCAGGCAATTAGCACCTAATGGCTCAGTGATGGTTTCGATTAATAAATCACTAAAATCTTCTGGTGTCGAGTTGTCACCCTGAGGTCCGGTTTCGCCTTGCGTGCCGGTTTCACCTTGAGTTCCAGTTTCACCTTGAGTGCCAGTTTCACCTTGAGTGCCAGTTTCACCTTGAGTGCCAGTTTCACCTTGGGCGCCAGTTTCACCTTGAGCTCCGGCAGTGCCATTAGTGCCATCAATCCCATTACAAACGGTTTGACTACGAGTCTCATCCACTTCGTCAGGGTCTAGAACTTCATTATTGTTTATGTCAATCCCCATCTCAATTTTTACACCACCATTTGGGCATAAATCATTTTGAATCTTTTGAGTACGAACTAACGAATTTAAATTTGATTGTTGTTGTTGTGTTTGATCGGTTACTGGAGAGTCTGAAGACTCACCTGAACCACCACAAGCACTTAATAAAATAACACTACTGGAGAATAGAAATAAATGAGATAGATTTTTTTTCACAAGTTAAATCCTTTTGATTAATAATTAAACAATTGTATTTATATATTTGTCAGCTGTCTATTAATAATTGATTACTACAGGACACCTCATCACTAAGAAACAGACGATATGTAGGTCAGCCGTTAGGCCATCTATTTATTACATGAAAAAAGAAATGGTAAAAAAGACCAAAAGGGAAAGAGACCAAAAGGGATATCCACTTTAGTTTTTCATCTGAATAATCAATTTAACCTTGTTCTAGAGTAAAGTGAGTGGGTTTGAATCATTTTTTGGTCGCTGTCTGCGCTACTATGGTTTATTAATACATGTGTTTTTTACAATTCATGTCAAATTAAAGACCTAGCCTCGACTTGCTTAAAACTGATATGACAACCATACAAAAGAAAACTTTAAATCCTTATTCCCACTTTATCAGAATTATTCAACACGATTACGACCAGTATTTTTAGCTCTAAACAAAGCATTATCAGATTGCTCAAACAGTTCATCCAACAAACTATATTTATCTATATCTGCGTTACTGATTCCAAAACTTGCAGTCACATTTATAGTATTTGATAAGTCAGTTATATCAAATGACGACACCAAATCACATAAGTCATATGCAAGTTCTCTTGCTTTTTCTATTGGCATAGATGGACATAAAATTGCAAATTCTTCCCCTCCCCATCGACAAAAACAATCGCTGTTACGTATCGTATTTTTAATAAGATTGGAGATATTTATTAATACTTGATCACCCGCATCATGCCCATAGTTATCATTTATTTTTTTGAAAAAATCCAAGTCAAATAAAATCATGGATAAATTAACAGTTTTATTCTTTTTTAAGATGCTCTTTAAGTATTCAGTCATTCCTTTGCGGTTTTTTAATCCAGTTAAATCATCAGTCATCGCTTCTTCTTGGTGTAATTTTGATTGTTTTAATACTTTAATCAAATTCCAAGACATCAATAAAAATATCAACAATAACCAAAGGCTAACAACAAATACAAACCAATGTTTTTCAGAAATTGTGTTTTTAACCATTTCTATCTTTTTAAATTGCATGGTGTGTTCGCCATCTTTAAGACTACCCGATAAAGTTAATCCAATTACAACCACGTTAGAAAAATCTGTATAACTGTTTTTACGAGGTATATTGTATTGATCTAACCACCAATGAAATACCTGCCATTCTTTCGGTTCGATTAAAATAGGTGTATTCACATCTATTAATTCGAACGAGCCAATTGGTACCACTGAGTTTTTAAGACTACTTATATCACCTTTTTTGTATGAACTTTTTTCAAATGTTCTTAAGGTGATACCAATTTGAGTTGAAGGACCATCATAATCAAGATAGATTTTAAATAATTTATAATCAGAAAGATCAAGACCTTGATAGTCAGGGGTTAACTGAATCTCAAATCCACAATACGGTGTTGCAATAACGTGGGTAATATTACATTTAAATTTATTTTCAGACTTTTCTGTCCACCAAGCTTTACTGCCACCTTTATTGTCAATATCATCAGAATACAACCAAATTTGATCAGCACCTTTAGGAAAAAGAACGTCTACTTTTTCAGGCATTTTGCCATGTCCTAATAAAAGTAAAAAACAAAATAAACTAAGCACTAATATTTGTGCGTATAAAAAAACAAGCTTGTTTGATGAAGAGTTTCTGATGGATGTAAACATATACAATCTCAATCGACTACAAAATGAAGGGTATTCTGACTTATTAGCACAGTCTCAGAATTTCCTTAATGTAAATACTAAATTTAACAACAAAATCTGAATATAGTATTTACGTTTAAAATACTACATTAGAATACAAAAGGTAATGACAGTGTAACACGACTTATAGGCCCGAGTCGTAAAGAGATAATATCAATAACTAAAAAAAATCAGGTAATTAAATGAATAATATTTACCACGTATATATTTTGTTTCAAGATTATATTTTAAATCAGTACGATAAACATACTGATCTGTATCGACCTATTTAAAAGTAAGTACAAAAAGCATTAACGAGTTGCATTAATAGATTGTATTTATTAAAAAACAAAAGGGACACCCACTTCTGCCATTCATTGTAAAATTTTCTGGATTCTTATTTTAAATACACCACAAAAATAATCATTAATTTAAATTAAAAACACTTAAATTTAATTTGTTAAAACCACCGTAACAGTAAAACAGCACACTCGTGTCTTATTATTTACAATTCAACTATAAATTGTGAGCGCATTTAATTAATCCAAATTAGTTTATTGCAAAATGCCAATACCAATACCAATACCAATACCAATATTCTATTATCTAAAAGAGACAACCAAAATGGGTCAGGATAAAAAAATTAGTGTCGCGTTTTGAGAGTTACGTCCAGACTATTGAATTTAAAATAATAAAGATGTTAGATTCGCCCGTGCTCTTCTGTTGTTAAACATCTGTAATCGATATACTTTTTAAATGGACATGAAATTGTCACTAAGTACAAGAACCTTTTAGGTCTAATAAACGCTTAAAGAAAACTCATTATGAGTTTTAAGGGACAATAGGGATAAAAAATATGCTATTAAATGTACATTCAAAACTAACTGCAATATTAATGGGCATCACCTTGTTTGGTTGTGATGACCTAGTTGATAAAGATGCCTTATCGCAAAATCCTTTAGTTGGAAACATTATTATAAATGAGATAATAACGAAATCCGATACTGAGGCAGACTGGATAGAATTACTAAATATAAGCACAAGTGATGTGGATGTCAGTAGTGCCATTTTACGAGACAACGATGACAGTCACACTTATATATTGCCGGGGAATACAATAATACCTGCAGGGGCTTACTTAGTGATCAGTCGTGATAAAGAAGGAGAAACCGGCTTTAGTTTTGGTTTAGGCTCTGAAGATTCTGTGCGGTTATTTGATTATAACGGCCAATTAGTTGATGACACACACTGGCTTGCTGGCACTGTGCCTGATAACGGCAGTTGGGGACGCTCACCCAACGGCTACGGCAATTTTACGGCACTTAGTGTAACCACTAAAGGCTTGGCAAATACAGTAGTTATTGCTGAAACACATTTGTTAGATATTCGTACTAGTTACCCACATTACATTCATCAAGACTCACACAATTCAGACTATATTTTTGATCAAAATGAATTGCGCCGTTACGATCTTTGGCTTGAAGATTCGGATTTAGCACTTTTAGACGCCGACCCAGCAGCAGAAAATTATGTTGAAGGCGCACTGTTATTTGATGGCCAACTCGTTTCCCAAGTGGGGATTCGTTATAAAGGTTCCATCGGAGCGTTTGTTAATTGTCTTGAAGACGATAATTGGGCTGAACCTAGCGGAGAAAAAACCTGTAGCAAATTGTCGATGAAAATAAAAATCAACTGGTCAGATGCTGACGAGCGCTTTTATGGTTTAAAGAAACTACAATTTCACTCACAAAATTTAGACCCCACTAAAATGCATGAACGTTTGGCTTATTGGTTATTTGGTCAATTTGATGTAGTTGCACCAAGATCTGTGCATGCCAAACTTTATATTAACGGCGAATTTAATGGTATTTTTGCCTTAACCGAACAAATTGACGAGGCGTTTACCAAAACAAATTTTTCCGATGGACAGGGGAATCTCTTTAAAGAAGTTTGGCCGGTAGACTTTAATGGTAATGCAACTGAACCCGCACAATTACTGGCTGCTCTAAAAACCAGTGAAGAACAAGCTGACGTAAACAATTTTTTACTTTTTGTTGATGCCGTTGCTGCTCTTGATATTGATCAGGACGAAGCTGAAATAGACATCATGATGCGCAATTGGTTTGATATCGATTCATTAATGCGCAACATCGTTGTTGATCGGGCTATTGCTGCAGATGACGGGATGTATCATTGGTATTGTGATGAATCTGGCTGCGGTAATCACAACTATTATTGGTATCAGGCTGTTCAAAATAACAAAGTTTTTATTATTCCGTGGGATTTGGATAATGCCTTTGCCAATCTATCTGAGAGTAAAGATCCGGTCACTTATGTAGAGGATTTGTGGAATAAAACCAGTTTTGACTGTAACCCATTCCCATCAGGGCTTTATTATCTATATCAACGCTCTGCGACCTGCGACAAACTTATGCATGCGTTTACTATTTACGAATCTCAATACAGCCATTTAAAAACCGAATTTGAACAACAGTATTTTAATATGGCCACGATCAATAGCATGTTAGATCAGTGGAGCGATCAAATAGAAATGGCGACTAGTGAAGCCGCTTTAATGCATAGTGATCAAATATCTGTGAATGATTGGAAGCAAGCTGTTAGTACCATGAAGTCAGATATCAACAGAAGTATCGAGAATATAGAATAAACGGCTTGATATTAATATGTTTTGGTCAGGTGCTGAAAAAACAACTGACCAAAAAAACAAAACCGTTAATGTTAAGTTTTTCACATTGGCTAGAAAATAATATTAAAGAATTTATCAATGCATTCTTTGATAATTTCGATAAGTATTTATCGGATATTATAGAAGTGGCGAAGAGTTGTGAGACTGATATTATTGAGAAAAACTAAGGATAAGCGCCGTTGATAATTCTATTTCTTAAAACTCGACATAGTTTTAGTACCTGACAAAATAAGTCAGCAATTTTGGCAATGAAATTACAATTAAAAAATAAATTTTGTTTTGACCTACAACTCTGCTGCTAAGGGTCATTAGTATTAGAACTATAAGCTATACAGAAAATTAGAAAAGATGCTGAGTTTTCAAACTCGGCATCGATTTATTAGTGAGTGACATCAGCGACAAAAACCTGAGGTTCACCGACTACACCGACTACACCCACTACACCCAACTACACCCGCCTTCTCCATGGCTTTTTTAAGATCATCAGAATCCATAAACGCTTTAATATCATTCGCTTCACCTTTTTGCAGTAGTACTCGATATCATTTTATTAGTGCATGATATCACCAACAAAGACCTGAGGTTCGCCGACTACACCCGCCTTCTCCATTGTACTTTTAAGATCATCAGAATCCATAAACGCTTTAATATCATTCGCTTCACCTTCACAAATAATCGATATATTATTTGGATCGCTTTTATCCTGAGTGACATAAATATCTTTTAAAGAAAAGGATTCCCGAACGGAATGATGTGAATCAAAGACTACTTTCCATTGGCTAAAATCTTTTACATGATGATTAATAATTAACATTGACATAAGAGTTACCTCATTAAAAATTAATGAATTACTGTTAACATTTTTGAATAAACAATTAATTATATTAACTTGAGAATTCACCATAAAATGTAGTTTAATCTAAAGTATTAAGCAAAAATAATAGGCTTAAATAAACAAAGATAACATTTTACAAACTGCCTTCACAAATAATCATAAGAGACAATATATAAACACAAAAGCATTTAAATAATATAAAAATAAATACAATTATTAGCTCTGAATATTGAATTAAATATCGTCAGGATTCAATATTTTTTCGCGTATCCTGCTTTGATATAAAAACCCTGTCCAAAAATATTAATCATAAAAAATCCGCATATGGTGGGTTAATAAATTAGGTTACTAATTAAAAACCAGCAGCACTGCAGTCAATCTCTTCACCATTTAATTACAATTTTGTGTTTCCCAATCAATAATGGCAGCTACTTTTGATCATTATCCTGCGCCCATAAACTAATATTAGTTTTGTCGAGGCAAGCCATCGACCTACAGAGGTTAATACCTGTAATATTTATTCACCACTAACAGACAAATCTGCAAAACGAATATCAACTACCAAATCTGTTTTATCACAATTCCATTTTTGTATATTACCAATCGCTTTTATATTGTTTAGCATTTGGTAATGCAATAATGGCAGCTACTTTTTATCATTAGCCTGCACTCCATAAACTAATATTAGTTTTGACGAGGCAAGCCATCGACCTACAGAGGTTAATACCTGTAATATTTATTCACCACTAACAGACAAATCTGCAAATCGAATATCAACTACCAAATCTGTTTTATCACAATTCCATTTTTGTATATTACCAATCGCTTTTATATTGTTTAGCAT
>JALJPK010000084.1 GCA_022968985.1 Pseudomonadales bacterium
AAATCCCTGAATTAACCGAACTAAACAACAACAATAACAACAACAATAATAAACGATTGGTTCGATTTGAAATAAGTGACACAGGAATAGGTTTATCGGATGTCGAACAAAATAAGCTGTTTAAACGATTCAGCCAAGCAGATGGTTCCACCACACGTAAATATGGCGGCACAGGACTGGGATTATCAATTAGTAAATGTTTAGTGAATATGATGGGAGGCGACATTGGTGTAAAAAGCCACGAAAACGGCGGCTCTGTATTTTGGTTTACGTTGGACATTGATAAAGTGCAATCACACACTGAACCTGCACTTCCAGAGCGCCACGATTCTGCCTTAATACCTCAATTTAAAGCTCGTGTACTGGTTGTAGAGGATAACTTTACCAATCAAATGGTGGCACAAGCGATGTTAGAAGAATTTGGTATTGAATCAGATGTTGCCGCAGATGGGCAAGAAGCCTTAGATGCCCTAACTAAATTCCCTTACGACTTAGTATTTATGGACTGCCAAATGCCTATCATGGATGGTTATCAGGCCACCAAACATATTAGAGCGCAGCATTCTTGTGTGTTAAATCCATTGATTCCTATCGTTGCCATGACAGCCAATGCTATGCAGGGTGATCGTGAAAAATGCATCAATGCCGGCATGAATGATTTTATTTCCAAGCCAGTGGATCAAGATAAATTAAAAGAATCGTTGTTTAGGTGGATCAAAAATAAATCTCAGGACTAGAAGTTTTAATTAATAAATAATCAATTGGTAGTGACTTAAATTTCAAAAAAGGCTAATAACAAAGCGGCATTTTTAAAGCTTAGGGTGGCACCCTTTCAACGAGCTAGAATCTTGACTTCATACTTCACTAGTACTAATCCAACTACCTAAAACTAACAAACCTAAAAGTCTTTCACAAAATTATTACAATTTTAATCCAGACATCCATGTCTACCTTAAACGATTTACTTAATAAATTGGGGGCGTCCACCGAACACCATTTGGGTGATGAAGAATCCCCTCCCTTCACTGAAATTTAATTGTTATTTTTTGGCTTAATATCATTGATGCACTTTTGACAGAATTTGATATTATGCTTTTTCTTAAAGAAGTAATAAAAAGTCATAGGAAATTTAAATGAAAATCAGTGAACAACAACGTTTAATAGTGCTTGATGCGGTGGATTCTGGAATTAAACAGTATTTAAGCACCCGCCGAGAAATGGTAGAGGTTTTTGTTGAAAAAAATTATTCATTTAAAGGTTCGTTCCACCTTAATAAAAAAGCCTTTGGTTTGGACATGCTTAAAACACCGGCCAATATATTGTGGACAGCTCCTTATTTTTTATTATCGGGCACCGGTTTGTTATTAAATAAACTTTCAAAACAACGATTTGGTAAAAGATTAATCCAGCTGCCTTCTGGATTTAAAACAGCAGTTGAGCGCGAGGTAAGTTGGCGAATCTATTCGCAGTTATTAGAGCTGCCTTATCAAGATCAAGAAAATATTTATGAAGGTAATGCATTATTTGATGCCATTTTACAGCAACCACAACTGACTGATTTATTTGATGAAAGTTTTCAGGTGATTGCAAATTTAATAAATGATCAACAAGGGCAGGATAAACTTAATGAGCATTTATCTTCTTATGTAGACAGTCGTAAAGCAGCTGCTGAATTATCCTCCGTTTTAATATCAGTGGCTGTAGGGTATGTCGCGAATCGAGGGGTTAATTTAGGCGCATTAAGTTTGGGCAGTTCCATAGCAACCAGTTTTGCGCATTATTCTGCTGTGTCTTCCTTTGCTTTGGGTAATTCTATGGGGGCGTTGTATTATTCATTATTACCGAGCGCGGCCAGCAAAATGGCGGTAGTGTTCAGCACGGGTGGTGTTGCAATAATATTAGGTATGATCGCGTCTTATACAGGTATGTTCACCGATCCATTACAGAAATCTCTGGGCTGGCATGATAAAAAATTACATAAACTGATTGATGGACTAGAGCAAAGCCTGACAGGGCAATCTGAACAAACCCATAACTATAAAGATGGATATGTCGCACGTATTTTAGATTTGGCAGATATTTTGTTGACTGTATCTAGTAAATTAAAATAATAATATTTCAATACTACAATTATTCGAGTGTGACAGGACACGTCCCTGCGCTGATTTTGATATTTATCACATAGTCAGTCAGAATTTAATAGTTTTATAGTTTGCAATATTTAACTGTCTAATTAAGGTCTAACTATCGGCTTTATCAGAAGTGTGATTCAGCTTTTTAACGTTGCCATAAAACCCATAATATATAGAAAAAACCAAACCAATAATGGGTAACATAGACCATAATGCCTTGTAATTTTTAGTCCAAATTGCCCATATTGGAGTGAACAAAAAAGCACCCCAATTAAAAGGTGAGAATGTTGGTTGCATACAGCAATACAGACCTCTACTGAAAATCACTAAAATTAATAAATTTACAATATTCTCAATGAAGACAGAGTAGAGAGACAATTGAGCAATTTGATTATCATCTAATATTTGATAAGACGCCATAACACTGCTTTTATAAATTAATAACAGATTTAAAACTACAATACTGATAATTATTAATTTTACACCGTAGGAATCTAAGTGATTATATTTTCGTTTAAGGATATATGCGAAAAATATAGAGGCTGAAATGAATGGTGAATATATTATTAAATATGTAAAAAATATTATTATACTTGAAAAATAGTTCATAGTTTTCTTTCTTAATTTTTAAGTAAAACAGTATATGTGACACCAATTAATTTATAAAGCTTTGTTAAGAGTCAAACTTAGCACCTTAACCCGCAGAGACTACCATTTACGTGACACCCAACAACTCAAACCAAAAAACACTTAACAATTTTTTTAAGACATAAAAAAGGCCAACACCGAAGCACTGACCTTAATCGAAAAACAAAATAAAGTTTTAAAGCTAGCATTAGTGAATTCTTTATAGACTGGGCACTTGATTATTGAATACGGGATTATTTTTAATTAAGTGGGCCTTGGTATTCATTGAAAAAGTTTGATTGGCAGTTTGAAATCTCAATATCTGTAACTGTCCTATCGTTATAAACTAGGTAAATAAATTCCATAAACGGCTGCCAACAGGCCCGATGATACTATCTCTTTTTCGCACCAACATCACTGTGGCCTCTGCGGTGGTCGGCACTCCCTCCACATTAAAAGGGATCAATTGACCTTTTTCTAGCTCCTGCGTAATTAAATGTTTAGGTAATCTGCCCCAACCTAATCCTGCGATGGTCAGTTCTTTTTTGGTGGCGTAGTCGTTAACACTCCATTGCCTGCCTGCATCAAGCACATTAACATTCATCTTGGGTTGATGCTGTGCAGTATCACGAATGATTATTTGAGAATACTGGGCAATGTCTTCTTGGCTAATAGTGCCTGTTTGATCACTTTTTATGTATCCAGGTTTTACAACGTTTATTAAAGATAACGTATCTATGGCAATGGCTTCATGTTGGCTTTTAATACCAATTTTGGGTGTAATCGCCAATGCTGCTTCGCCGCTATTGAGCCTTTCCATTACTCCCCCCAGAATTTCAGTGGTTACTTTAAATTCAGTTTCGGGGAATTCGTCCATCACCGTTTTAATTTTACTCAACGGATAAGGAAGAGGACATACACCACTGATAACAATATGGAATTCAGACTCAACACCAGCTGCCATTTGATGACCTAAAGACTCGAGACTTTTTACTTGTTTAAGCACTACTAATGCTCGTCGGTAAAAGGATTTACCTTCAAGGGTTAATTCGGGACGATAAGAATCACGGTCAAAAAATAGAATACCAAATTGATCTTCTAATGATTTAACGGCGGCACTGATAGTTGACTGGGTTTTGTGGAGCGCTTTGGCTGCACCACGAAAGCTACCGAGCTGAGCAACAGCAATAAACATTTTTAGTTTTTCATTTGTCATACACAACCTGTTCGTATTTTTCGATCATGATGATAAAAACATGTCGTTATCTATTAGTCAATCGGTTGAGTAATCTTCTCTTAAGTTTGCTTGAGCTCACCTGTATTTCAACAGGGTTTGATAACCGGTGAAGTAACATCAGTTAATTAAGAAAAAACAATGAATCAGAGGAATCATTTAATTTCTGTGGGCTGAAGCATTCATTATTAAAATAATTAACATAAATTCATAAGAGAATATACACAATGAAAATACTAAATGTAATTGCAACTCTCCTGCTCGTAGCAGGCAGTTCAACGGTTGCCGCAAAGCAGGACTCAACATTAACCATTAAACATACTGGCGTATTAGAATTTTCTAACGACGGCACGTTATTTGTGGGAGACAACGTAACGGGAGCAATATTTGCTTACCCGATGGAAGGAAAAACAAATGACAAACCTGTTGAAATCAATATCGCCAACATTGATGCTCAAATAGCGGCGGTGATGGGGGTCGGTCAACATTCAATCATTATCAACGATATGGCCGTACATCCATTATCTCAGGAAGTCTATTTGTCTATCACTCGAGGCATTGGGGTAGGATCTTTACCAGGAATTGTAAAAGTCTCAACCTCAGGTGAGCTAATTAATCTTCCCCTTTACGATTTGGAAAATACTGCGCAGATCCTACAAGATATGCCCGACAAGCAAAGATTGCGTAAACGCGGCATGATGGCTGAGGCTAACAATAAGGATCTGGCTAAGTACGATTTACCTATGAGTACCTACGCCATTTTGGATATTGAGTATTACAAAGGCGAGATTTTTGTAGCCGGTATTAGCAATGAAATGTTTGCCAGTACGTTAAGAAGAATGCAATACCCTTTTAAAGGGACGCACAGTTCATCCCAAGTGACGATGTATCATACTGCCCACAACATGTATGAAAGTAGAGCGCCTATTAGCCAGATGTTAATTAAAGAAATCGATGGTAAAGCGCAGATGATCGCCGCCTATACATGTAGCCCAATTGTATTAATTCCACTGGATCAAATAAAAGACGGAGCGAAAATTACCGCTAGTACTGTATTGGACTACGGCAACGGCGAACCTATTGATATGGTGAGTTATAAACATCCGTTGTTAAAGAAAGAGGTGTTATTCTTAACAGCCAAGGGTAGAAACCCTCAAATAATTCCATTAGATGCTCTTAACAATGCCCTTGTTTTAGATGAGAAAAACACGCCTGATCATTTCTTGATGGACGGCATGGGATTACCTATCGGCCCTTCTGGATTCACCACGATGTTTGTTGGTAAAAGCACTCAGCTAGATGTGTTGAACCCTGGATGGTTAGTAAGCCTTACTCGTGACTCAGAAACAGGCACCTTAGATATGCAATCATTGCCAAGTTGGTTTCCTATCACGATCCACAATCTGGTTGCAGAGTTTGATTTCGCAGACGTAAACTTACCTGAACTATGAGATTTTCATTGATAACCGTTTTGTTGTTAGGGGGCCTAATTGGTCCTCTAGCAGCACAACCAACCCCGAAAATTGTCTCTGTATTTCCTTCAAGCAATACCTTGCCTTCTAATACTCTGCGCTTTTACATTCATTTTTCTGAGCCTATGCAACAAAAAGTAAGCGCGTCTTATATACGTTTGGAAAACAGTAAAGGTGTGGTTGATACTCAAGCATTTATGAATTTTTCAACCGAGTTATGGTCTCCTGATGCAAAGAGACTAACGCTTTTGTTAGACCCTGGTAGGATTAAACGTGGAGTAAACAGTAATGAAGCACTCGGCCCTGCCTTAGTGCTTGGAAAGAACTATAACCTTGTGATTGATGGGGCATGGCCGACCTATGAAGGTAAGTTTTTACAGGGCGAATTTGTTAAAGCTATTTTTGTTGAAGACCCATACAGAACAATACCCAGTCTTGAAAACTGGAGCGTTACAGAGCTTAGTGGCTCTGAACTCAAGGTAAACTTAGACAGAATCTTTGATAGCGCGTTGCTTAAAAGGTTGGTTTTGATTACCGATGAGCAAGACCTGCCTGTCATGGGTGAATTTGTTTTGGGAGCAAAGCAGCGTTCATTTACATTTATTCCTAATCAGTCTTTTAAAGGTAAATTTATCAATATTATTATTGATCCGCGTTTAGAGGACATTGCCGGCAACAATTTTAGAGCTCTATTGGACTCAGCTAAAGGCTTTAAAAAAATTGATCCTATCTTAACCAAACAGGTTGCCTTAGTACCCTAAAAATAAGGTCAGCTAGTAGCGGCGCCGACTAAATAATAAGCGCCTGCGGCTTGCTGTCTTGCAGGCATTCACCCAGTAGGTTCTGATTAAACATTTAGTTAATCAGAGGGCTTTGCAGAAGGTTAAATAAATTTAAATCCACTTAGATGAATCCCTAAATAGCTACAATCTATTAGTAATACAACTTATTAGGGCAATATTACTTTTTAGAACTAAAACGAGAATAAAATGAAAAAAGACATTATCAATTTTTGGTTTAACGAACTCACAGTATCAGATTGGTTTAAAAAATCGGATAAATTGGATAAGCTAATTGCAGATCGATTTGGTAATTATCATCATCAGGCCATTAAAGGAGAGTTACATTCATGGCGAACAGACATTGAAGGCCGCCTAGCGGAAATTATAATCTTAGATCAATTCTCTAGAAATTTGTTTAGGGATGACCCTAGAAGTTTTCAATATGACGCCATGGCATTAACATTAGCGCAAGAGGCAATAGAATTAGCCGAATTAGAAAATTTAGAAACTAGAAAGAAAACTTTTCTATTTATGCCTTTTATGCACAGTGAATCACTGAAAATTCATGAAACAGCAGTGGAATTATTTAGTGAGCCTGGCCTTGAAAATAATCTAAATGCGGAATTAAAACACAAAACAATTATTGAACGTTTTGGAAGATATCCACACCGAAATAAAATTTTAAATAGAGCCTCCACACCAGAGGAAGAGGTTTTTTTAAAGACACCAGGATCTTCGTTCTAAGCCTTAGATAAAGTGATTTATCTGACACGCTGATTCGTGTGTATGAGGCACACTGCTATTTAATACCGCTGCTGGTTTCCACCCGGGGATTTGTGATTGGTTTTGTAATATTACAAAATCCCATTGCTTTGAATTAATTAAATTTAATGTGGATGAATTTTCAGCATGATCATAAAAATTATATCCACCTGGTGTAATCGATTGAGTTTGAATATTGATGTTATTTATTAAAGCAATATTGCTGATTAATTGAGTCAAATTATTGGAAGCCGTGTAACTATTACCAATAAATAATATTTGATAAGTTTGAGTTTGCTTATTATCCGATTCATCTAAAATACTGCCATCGCAGGCATAACTAAAAACTATCAACATAAACAATACTAACCAAAATAATTGTTTAATTTTTAAAAAAGTTTTAATGTCCATTTATATGCCTATTATTGTTAATTGATTAAACTAGCTGTGACTATAGACTATTACATCAATTAAAAATGATTTTCGATATAAGGTAAACAACGTATTTTTTGCTATCTTGCAAGCTTGATGTTTAATAGTGACTTCTACTTTTAACCCATTTAAATCGTGTCATTAACAGTTCAGCTCACCTCCCCCTTAATCAAATACTAATGATAAATGATTAAATAACACAACGTTCAATTAACAATGAATCTTATGAATTATTGGTGAGGTCTGACATCCCGACTAATTACTGAATAAAGATTCTAGATATAAATATTTTTTATTGGCTCCATAATTACAAACACTCCACCGAATTTGGAGCACCCGATATTTTTGAGATATTTTTAATTTTACATTAAAGTACCTAATTACAGCACATGACAAAAATAAGGTTTTGTAAAAAGTAATCGAAAACCGAATACCCAGCAAAGGTGCAAATATAATTACTAAATACAATCTTAAAACTTAATCCAGTACTATTCAGTACCATCCCATTTCTTGTTTTTTTAATATCAAAAAAAGTTAACCAAAAATTACACATTAAATACACGGGCTCACTATACTTATTTTAAATATTTAATAAATTTCATATGGTGGACTTAAAGTGAATAAATTTTTAGTATTAATATTATTGTTTTTTACAAATATTGCATGGGCTGCCAATCAAGTATATGTTGCCGTTAATAGAGAGCAACCACCTTTTACTACAGGCACTGACAAAGGATTAGTTGAAGATATAATAAAAGCCCTAAACAGCATTCAAAATGATTATGAATTCATCGTAAAACATGTGGTTCCAGATCGTGCTAAACAAGGCTTAAATGACGGTAACTATGACATGATTGCAATGTCTAATATTAATTGGGGATACCAATCTTTACCAACAAAAGCATCTATTGATTTATTAGCCGTTCAAGATCAGTTTTTTTCATTAAGCAAAAACGTTAATAGTGACGATTATTTTGACGGTATTGCAAAAAATCTTACTGTATCGGTGGTACGAGGTTTTAGTTATCAGTTTTTGGACTTTGAAAAAGATACGACTATTTTAAAAAGCAAGTTTAATACGTCAGTGGTTTTAGACGAACCTACCGTCATCAAAATGGTATTAACTGGCAGAGCGATGGTGGGGGTTAGTTCAAGTACCAACCTAGAATATTTTTCTATCAATAATCCAGCAGATCATAAAAAATTGGTTGTCTATGAAAATGTAGATAGCAGTTATAACCGCCATTTTATTATTTCTGACGCATCAAGTATTACGGTTGATGAATTTAATGTTTATATCGGACAACTAAATGAAAATGGCACATTACAAACCATTTTTAGTAAATACGGATTAAAACATGCCTTATAGTTTTCAGTTAATTTAAATGGATTTTAAAATCAACCTATTTATATGAATAGGTTGATTTTATAAATTATTATCTTGTTAACACTAGTTAAACAGTTAAAAACATTTATAGTTCTGAAACCGTACTAAATACACTTTTAAATTCAAGTATCTGTGCGCACTAAATACATCTTCATTCAACGATAAATAATCTGAGCAACCATACGATATAAAAGGCCATCTGTGACACCAATTTTTGAACAATTTTTTATGAATACATTAATTTCATTAAATACATTTATAGTTCTGAAACCGTACTAAATACACTTTTAAATTCAAGTATCTGTTGCGCACTAAATACATCTTTATCTAACGATAAATAACCATCGCAACTATACGGTATAGGTTCGGTTACACAGTTTATTTCTTTCCATTGTTTATTTTATTGATGTAAAAAAAGTTTTAAAGAAGATAAAAACTAAGAAGCTAGAAGAAATAAGTAGGATCATAGAAAACTCAAATAATTATATTTTTAAGCGTAAGGTTGATATTTATATCAATATGTTTTGTAGTTGGTATTTTATTTTTGGATATTTTAAGGGGACTTGGAATTTTGTTCAGAAAAACAGATTATTAAAATGTATACAAATCTGGATATCATATTAATTTTCATCAATTAATTATTTTTATCATTTTAGAAAAACAGGAAGTTTAAAAACCTTATTTTACATTTGGCATGTAACTGCATTGATTCTTGCTGACAATTTATAATACGGCTCTCAAATATAAACAGCTATATTACTTTCGATATAAATATCGAACCTACGATTGGCTGCTATTCTGCACAAATACTATTTTCAAAAAATCCATTTTATATATTAAATACTTATAATCAGGTTGCCCTCAATTTTTACCTAGAGTGCACAGTTCAGAGAACTATAAAGAGAACAATAAGAGCCGAATCTTAACTTCAGGTATTTCCAACAAAATCCAGCTATAGGCGAGCTATTTATCTTTCTTCATCACGTAAAGTCAAAATTTCATAACCTGTTGGCGTCACTAAAATAGTATGTTCCCACTGCGCCGACAGTTTTTTATCTTGTGTAACCACCGTCCAGCCATCGTCATTTAATGACGTTTTAGCTGAGCCCATATTGATCATGGGTTCTATTGTGAATGTCATACCTTCTTGTAATAACAACCCTGTACCAACACGACCAAAATGCATTACAGCGGGTGCTTCATGCATTTGTCTGCCAATACCATGGCCGCAGTATTCGCGCACTACGCTATAACCTCGGGCCTGTGCATACGTAGCAATCGCATTGCCCACATCACCCAAACGTGCACCTGGTTTTACACATTTAATGCCTGCAAACATCGCCTGATAAGTGGATTCAACCAACGATGTAGCCTCAGCTGGCACATTACCAATCATATAGGTTTTACTTGAATCAGATATAAATCCATTTTTCTCTAATGTGATATCAACATTCACAATATCGCCATTTTTTAAAAAATACTGCTCATCAGGCATACCATGACAAACCACATGATTCAGCGAAGTATTAAGCGAATAAGGATAATCATACTGACCTTTACTCGCAGGTCTTGCCTGTAACACATCCACAATATACCGTTCAACCCAATCGTTAATTTGCATGGTAGAAATGCCTTCTTCCACTTTTTTATCCAGCATCGCAAAAACTTTAGCAAGTAACCTTCCGGCCTCACGCATCAATTCAATTTCTTTAGAGTTTTTAATATGGACTTTATTCACTTTCATCGGCCAACTCTTTAAATTGTTGGCGATTGGTTGTTAACAATAATTTTCTGACTAATTGATTATACGTAGACTGTGGATGTAACTCAGCCATCATACCTATTTTCATCCAGAATTCAGCCTGTGCATTAATTGAACGGGACATAACCGCACTTGCCTGACGAATGTCTTCGTGTAACTCGTCATCTATTTTTACAATACCCATTTTTAAAGCCTTTATATGATTTATATACAAATCATATACGAAACGTATAACGCATACAATACTAATTATTTAATAAGAATTTTAATTACCCACCCTATTTATTTTATTATTTATTTGTTGTTATACAACTACATATTCAATCGCTGTTTACATTTTTCTACAATACAGCTGTCATTAACAAATATTAAATATTTAATATGACTACAATGAAGATAACTATTTATAAAAAAGGGGAATACTATGGCTGAAACATTATTTGATAAATATGGTGGGTTTGAAACGTTTAATACATTGGTAATCAATTTTTATCGAAAAGTTCTGGATGATCCAAATTTAGAAAAGTACTTTAGTCAAGTTAACATGGAAAAATTAATTGATCATCAAACCCACTTTATTTCTAAATTATTAGGCGGTCCAGATCGTTATAAGGGCAAAGACTTAAAACAAGCGCATAAAGGAATGAATATTACTACCCCAGATTTTATTGAAGTAGCCGAGTTGTTAGAAGAAACACTAGAAGATGCAAATGTTGAAGCTGAAGACATAAAAACAATAATTGAAGTATTTGCAAGTTTTCAACATCAAATAGTTAATAATACTTAATATGGTATTACCCTCAAATAATTCTATTCTTACGACAATTATTGATCAAATTGATCAATGTATTGCGTTATGTGATGTAAATTCAATGCATGTAATTGAATCGAATGCAGTATTTGATTTATGGTTAGGAACAATATTACCTAAATCAATAAATGAATTATTTAATGAAAGTGAAATTAACAAATTTAATAAAACAATTAATAAAAATAGAAAAATTCGATTTAATAAAACAATAGAAATAAAAGGCAGGCAGCAGGTTATTGAGTTTAATAGCACAATGGTTGTTATTAAAGATGTTGAATATTTATTAATCCAGGGTAAAGTTTTGGATAATGAATTAGAAAGACAAACAATGGTACAAAATTATTCACAAATAATTGAAAAAAACAGAATATTATTAATTGAATCTAAAGAAAAAGCAGAAAACTCTGATAAAAAGAAAGGCATGTTTTTAGGTATTATTAGTCATGAAATTCGAACACCTTTAAATGCTATTTTAGGTGTCGCTCAACAATTAACAAAGTTAGATATAGATAATTTACATAAAAATCAATTATCTATTATCAACTCTTCAAGTAAACAATTATTATCTATTATCGACAATATATTATATTTCTCAAATTTAAGTGATGGAAAAGTTAAACTAGAAAACAAAAAATCCAATATTAACAAACTAATATTAGATGTTATTAAATTAAACCAATTATCTATTAAGTCACAGCAGTCGTTGAGTTGTAGTTTTAATAAACAAACTACTCCCAATGTTTATGTTGATGATATTAAACTTTATAAAATACTAAACAACCTCATCAGTAATGCGATTAAATTTTCAGATGTTGGTGAAATAAATATTGATTGTGAATTAGTAAAAATAGAAGATAATAATTGTTGTTTTAACATTATTGTATCAGATGAAGGTATTGGTATTGATGAAAATGATGTTGCCCATCTATTTAACGCCTTTCAACAAAAAGAAGAATACGCAACTAGATCCTATGCTGGTATTGGTTTAGGTTTATCGATTTGTCAAAGTTTAGTTGACTTATTAGATGGACAAATGCAAGTGAAAAGTACATTAGGTAAAGGGGCATCTTTTTCGTTGTCTTTTTGTTTTGAGATTTGTGAACATGAAATTGAAGACATAGACATAGATGTACAACAAACAAATCAATCACTACAAGGCTCTAAAATTTTAATAGTTGAAGATACATTTTTAAATCAAGAAATCTTAAAGATGGCTTTGGAAGAGACCGGAGCAATAATAACAGTAGTAGACAATGGTTTAAAAGCGGTGGAATGTTATCAAACACAAGCCTTTGACATTGTTTTAATGGACTGTTTAATGCCAGTCATGGATGGATTTACTGCAACTAAAAAAATTAGACAGCTACAATTAAATAAAAAATCTATTCCTATTATTGCTGTAACAGCAAGTACTGGGGTGGATATTCAAGAAAGATGTAAAAAATGTGGTATGGACGATATTATTTTAAAACCCTTTGAATTTGAACATTTAATTAAAACGGTGAGTTATTGGGTTTATAAATCCAACTAAAATCAATCACTAATCAAAGCCTACAAAAAAACGAAATACCCTCGCATTATTTTCGAGTTAATGTCTTGAATAAGCCGATATAAACATTTTCATCGTCAAAACAATTCAATAAACACAAACTTACGACTCATTGCAGTTGTCCCTCATTAAAACTGTTCAAACAGACGTAAATAACAATTCTAGAAATTGATCGCGTCAAATTCGACATAACGAAATTAATGTAGGTACATCAGGTAATTAAACGATATTGTTAAGGGTTTTTATGCTCAATTAGAACTGTATCAACTACTATTAATTAACTCGTTTATTTTATATATTAAATGACAATGGATACAAGGTGTAGTTATGCGTTTATTATTAATATTATTATTGTTATTTACTTCACAGATCAGTTTAAGTGAAACGAAACTATCATTGGCCACTATTGATAATTACCCGCCATTTCGTTGGGTTGGTTAGTTGAAGGTGAGTTAGTAAGCATTGATATTGATATGTTAAATGAAATAACTAAAATTACTGCTATAAAATTTGATATCGTAACAACTCGATGGTCGCGATTATTGCGAATGGTTGAAACTGGAAAAGTAGATGGTGCATTTACTGAAAATTTTAAATCTGAGCGGGCTGAATATACATTTTTTAGTAGACAGCCTATTCACAGTAGTTATTTTAGTTTATTCATTTTAACAAACAGTGATATAACATTTAATTCAATAGATGATTTAGCCGGGCTAAGAATTGGATTATTAAGAGACTTTTTTGCAGGCAGTGAATTTGAATCAGCCAAAGAATCTGGACTATTTACAGTAATAGAGGTGAATGATTTGGGGCAGTTAATAAATATGTTAAAACAACATCGTTTTGATGCTTTTGTAAATGCTCACTTTCCAACAATACATCATTTAAGTCAAAATAATGAAACTGAAATTTTTAATCATTCAATAGCGATTTCATCGATTAACCCAGGTTTTCTTTTATTATCAAAAGCGTCTAAAAATATAACACCTACAATAATATTAAAAATAAATTCAGCACTTGATGAAATTTACGAAAAAGGAATTTACGAAAAAGGAATTTACGAAAAAGTAATTACAAATTATAAAAAATAACTTTATACAAAATAAAAAGTAAAAAGTAAAAAGTTAAAAACAACTAGAGCAAGGTCTATAATTTTTATATCACATTCAATTATTAAATAATTCACCCGTCAAATTCAGTTTACCCATATCCATATTATTATAAGACAAATTCCCTTTTCACATTTACCTCCTTCTCCTTATTGTCTCTCATGTAGACAACAAAATACAACTAATTAACTGCTAAATTCCTTATCATTATTAGTATATTAATCCGATAAAAAGTAGTAATTTAATCACATCATCTTCTACAGTTTTAAGGTAAACAAATACAGTATAACAAATTACGTAACAGTGATCATGAGGAAAGTGTCACTTTATAATGTCATGTGCGGTTTTGACCCATGACTGGGGGTTTGAGTATTTGGATGATATGTTAATTATCTTTGATAACGCGAATTCAAACCATACCACCATTCCAGAATATTTTAGTAGAATTGAACCCATCACTGGTAATTGGTTTGATAGCCGTAAATTCGTGAATAGGTAATTCTGGCAATTAATTTTCAACCACTTATTTTATTTTGTTTCTAAGAAGCTAAGGAAAACATCAAATAAAAAAAACACCCTCCACTCTTTATCTATTTTTATTTTTATTTTTATTTTTATTGATTAATGCAATGTCATTAAATCCTAACTATCTTTAATTTTTTAAGACCTTATTATTACAATAAAAATATCTTAAATTTATCAATCTAATTGTTTTACAGTATATCCATTGGCTTTTAACATATTCAACAATGAATCATCTCCCATCAAATGACCCACACCCACTAAAACAAATTCAATTTCGTCATCCTGGAACTCATTTTCAATTTTAGGTAACCAATTAGTATTTCTTTCAACGATTAGACCCTCATAAATTTCAGGATAATCAATTTTAAAATCAGTTGTAATTGAATCCAGCTGTGTACCTGCTCTCCAAGCATCAACCATATCATCTATGATATATTTAAATTGACTGATATCTTTAAAAGAGTATTCAATCCCTTTATCTGGGTCATCCCCTATCAGTGATAAAAATTTAATTTGTTCATCAATTGTCTCTAGATAAGAGCGTTTAATTTCTTTTTCCTTAGCTTTATCATCAAAATATGAATCTACCCCAGTTGGCAAAAAATTTAATTTACTCAATTCAATCTGACTTATTAACAATGAAATTCCAACTGGTGACATACGACTAAATGTTTCAACGGGGATTTGATGTATTTTAAAATATTCATGTACTGTCTTATAATTTCCCTCTGAAATGATGTCTTTTAAAAACCCACCTTCTTGCAACATCATTAATTTCATAAATTTTTCTTGAGATGAACTTGAATTCATTAATCCAGAATCTAGCTCTAAGATTAATTCATCTGATTCATTAAATGCTATATCAAATATAGCAGGTAAAGGATAATCAATCACTCGAAGAGTATGTATTGAACCAGCGATATACAAAAACTTTTTATTTCCATCTATATATTTAGAAACTTCCCAAACACTAGTTTTTTTAACATCCTCACAGTAACTCATACCAGCAAATAGAGATAAAAACATTAAAACCAAAATATTATTTTTCATAGAACCACCTTAAATTAACAATTATTACGGAAACGAAACCAATTTATTTAACTTTTATCTTACTAAATACAATTTGTATTCTTTATACAAAAATTGAAACATAAAAATATAATAGCTAAAAAATAATATTATTAAATAGTGATACGGAAAGAGAATATTATAAAAAACAATAAACCACTCACTTTCGAACGTTTCAATCATAACCCAAGAAAATATAGCAAAAACACCTATAATTATTAGTGTTTTAATTAAGGAAAACCCTAATAACAATTTAAATGCGGCCCAATTAGGTAATTTATACAACGAATATAATACAAATTTATTCATTTTCATGTCTTTGGAGTAAAAATACATTGCACAAAAATTATTAAAACTATTTGCTTTAAATTCATAATTTCTAACATTATTAAAAATATAATTATAGAAAAAATAGGTGACAGTAGTAACTATTACAAATTGAACAATTATAATACCTGCCCACCCGAACCCAAAAATAGTAACTAATGGATTCGCTTCTTTTTCTAAATTATTAGAATATAAATAAGTTACATATATATCCAATAACCTTGTAAGGATTAGTGTAAATATAAACAGTGAAAATATTATTATTTTTTTCATAAAAAACCTTTTCTATAACAAAGACAAATCGATTATTCGATCTGCTGATTTAATTGTCTCTTCTCTGTGTGCTACAATTATTCTAGTGATGTTTAACTTTTTAATATTTTCATTAACTATGCTTTCATTTTCAGAGTCTAAATGACTTGTTGCTTCATCAAGAAATAGAATCTTTGGCTCTCTATAAAGTGCTCTAGCCAATATAATTCTCTGTTTTTGACCTCCAGATAAAGAAGCTCCCATATCACCTACCAGTGTATTTAATTGCATATTCATTTGCATAATTTCATCATAAATTGCAGCATCTTTTGCACAACGAATAACTTTTTCAATATCAATTTCCGGATCAAAACAAGCAATATTTTCTAAGATAGAACCTGACAACAATTGATCCTCTTGCATAATTGCACATATAGCACTTCTATAATTTGGGGATTTTTCAATTTGCTTCCCATCGATTAAAATACGACCTTTAGTTAATGGAAGAAAACCCATTAAACATTTTAGAAAAGTTGTTTTCCCACAACCACTTTTTCCAATAATTGCAACTGACTCACCCGCTTTAATTGATATATTTATATTTTCAAAAACATCATCATCTGTTTCACTATATGAGAACCCACCACCTTCAACTACAATATTACCTAGTAAGTTTTTCTCGACATTTGAGTCAGGGAAATGGTCTATATTTTCTGGTGTTGTCAATGCAATATCAGCCAGCCTATCAAGGTGTAAACCAATCATTTTAAATTGAATAAACTGATCAATTAGGCTTCCTATTCTTGTTACAAATTGATCTTTATAACTCATAAACGCATATAACATACCAAGAGACATAATATTACCCATCACTGCACTTGCAGCTAAGTAAATAACAATAACATTTTCTAAGCCAAACAATAAACCATTACAAACCTGAAATGTAATTTTCCAATAATCGACTTTTATACCTTTATTTAGGGAGTTAGAATAATTATTAAGCCACATATTTTGTCGATCATTTTCTCTTTGGAATAGTTTTATTGTTTGAATCGCCCTAATACTCTCCATAAAATTTGATTGTTCTTTAGCATTTGCTACTATCAGTTCTTCTGTTAGCAATCTTAATGGTCGATAAAGCGCCCATCTAAGTAAGGAATAGATAATAACAACAGCAAGTACGACTAAAGTAATTTTAACACTATAAATTAACATCATGATTAACGTGATTAACACCATGACACCATCAATGATTGCTGAAATTAAACCAGACGTTATTAATCCATTAATTTCTTGTAATGATCCAAATCTAGACACTACATCGCCTATATGCCTTTTTTCGAAATAACTCATAGGTAATCGTATTAGATGTCTAAATAAATTTGAGGCCATTTGAATGCCTAATTTATTAGACAAATGAACAATTGCAATACTTCTAAGAGTCTCTGTTGTCACCCTCATCAACATGATAAAACCAAACCCTAAAGCAAGAATTAATAACAAATGACTATCACTTCGCAACAAAACATCATCAACTACTGTCTGTAAATAAAATGGAGTTGCTATTGCGTATAATTGCAAAAATAATGACAACAACAGAATTTGAATTAAACTTCTTTTAATCCCTGTTATTTTATTCCAAAAATGACTTAATGTTAATTTTTCCGTTTTTTTCTCAGTTTTAAAACTTGAATTTGGAAACAATTCCAATGCAACACCTGTAAAATGTTCACCAAATTCTGAATGAGATAATTTTCTTTCTCCAATAGCGGGATCAAGTATTAGTATATTATTTTTATTTACCTGAGTAAGCACAACAAAATGATTCAGATCCCAATGAATAATACATGGTAAATCTAATTGGTCTATTTCGTTTAGCTCTAACTGTAACCCTCTTCCTGTAAGATTTAACTTAGATGACATTTCCATTAATTGTTTTAAATTTACACCATGCTGTGAAATTGAAAACCTTTTCCTTAACGAGTTTAAATCAGTTTCATAACCATAACTTCCAGCAATCATTGCAATACACGCCAAGCCACACTCGGTAGCCTCAGACTGCAATATTGTTGGCGTATTCTGTGTTATTTTAAAATTTAATTTTTTATCACTTCTCAATGTATTCAATCTAAAACTTCCTCAATTTCCTCATTATTTTGCATCAATATAACGTTACTGAATTTTTGAGTAAATTTTTCAAATCCAATTTCTGTTTTTTTCGTTAATGGATCTAACAAAGTAACCATCTCATTCACAAAATCTATTTTTGTAACAATTACAAAACTTTTTGATTCCCAGTAACATATACAAGGTAGAACTGCACTCTTTAAATCCATAATTTCACATTGAAAACCACTCATATCTAAATGCATAGATCTTAAAGTATCTGAAATTGATTTCAAATTTAAATCAATTTCAAAATCGAATCTTTTATAAACATTATTATTTTTATCTTCATACTTATGAAACGATTTTATCATCATTTCACAAATTGCATTTCCGACTTTATTTATACTTTTTACTTTTATAAACTCAATAGGATATTTACTTTCAACAACATCTTTACATTCACTTTCAGACGACAATCCACAATATTCCTCAATTAACTTGACCGCTTTATCTACTGCATTATTTCTTTTCAAATCTGAGCTATATGTTTGTAAATTATTATTATCATTAGCGGTTTGTATTAACTTATTTAATATGGGTGAAATATTTTTAGAATTAAATTTTTCAGGATAACAGACAACACCTAAACCTAACTTTTGTATTCTCATCCCATTATCTGGCTGATCGAATAATAAAGGCCTTATAATTTGAGGTATCCCTGCCTGAATCGCTTGAGCCATTGTTCCTACGCCACCATGATGAATTATTGCAGAACATTTTGGCAATACATGATTAAAATCAATGTAATCAATATGCAAGAAACATGCTTTATTTTTGAATAAATATTGACTTTCAAGGCTACCGGTAAAGATACCTGGCTTTTTTAATTTTTCACAAATTTTAATACACTCTTTAAACATTTCATCTGCATTTGAAACACCAGTTCCCGTTGTAAATAATATAGGATTTGGGTTACTGTTTAAAAAATTATCCACTAAAGAACGAGCGTTATTGTCAACAGAATCAAACAAAGGAAAGCCTACTAACTTCAGTTTTTCAGGCCAATCTTTTGGTCTCATTCCAAACCATTCTGGAAAAAATGCTATATGCAGAAACTCATTAGAATAATCATACAAAAGTACGTCTTTAACAGGGGGTAAATTAATTTTTTTACGTAGTACATTTAGCTGATAAACACTTCCACTTTCACAAGATTGTTTATCAAACTTTTTAAATTTATATTTATATATTTTTTTCTTAATAAAACTTGGTAAATAATTTGGAGCACACCAATGCAGTGGAGCTGGTGGCGATATTATTGAAGGTATTAGATTTGCACACAATTGAATTAGAACGGAATTAAAATTAAGCTCATCAGATGCTATCCTGGCACCATTATTAACTGATAAAGTAATAATTGTAGTATTTTTTTTGTCTTTAAATTTTTTTACAAATTCATATGATCTTAAAAATGCTGGACCGTGATAATATTTAAAAGCAATATCTGAAACCTCTTTTTTAGGATCCCAAACATCTGGATTGGCACACCCCATTTGATACTCTAATTCAGTTCCAGTTTCAATGAAGTTTATATCCGTATTATAAAATAAACTTTTAAAATGTTCGCTAGTTAGAAAAAAAACAGAATACCCATTATTATTCAATTCTTCTGCTAATTTTAAAAAAGGAAAAATATCTCCTTTTGTTCCTAAAACTGAAATTATAAAATTATGCTTGATCATATTATTACTTTTTTTGTTAAATTTATTTAGTAAGATATATAAACTTGTTTATTATTAAATGTATTAAATGTATTAAATACACTTAATAATATACAAGCGTTTTAAATATCGAAGGGCTGAGTAAGATCAGCCCTTCTTTTCTAGCTAACTTCCACTAGAGTTATGTTTTATAGTTTTAAGAATTAATGGTCCCAATGTTATAAGTATAACCATTGCACCAGTTACAGATTTTAATTCATTAGCGTTTAAAGTTTTCATTATTAACCACCACTACTATTTGAAGAAGTTGTTGGAGCATGTGCTTTTGGAGCAGTTAGGATTAAAACCCCTGCAATTAAAATCCAAACTAAAGGTGCAACAGCACCAGTTACAGTTTTTAATTCATTAGCTTTTAAAGTTTTCATTATTAACCACCACTACTATTTGAAGAAGTTGTTGGAGCATGTGCTTTTGGAGCAGTTAGGATT
>JALJPK010000085.1 GCA_022968985.1 Pseudomonadales bacterium
CTGGCTCCAGAAAACATACTCTCCATACTCGTCACTGAAGACACATCCCAACTACTTAGGTCTTCGTTAAAACTGTTAGCATCATTAAACATGTAAAACATTCTCAACACCGAGGACACTTCCCAACTGCTTAGGTCTTGATTAAAACTGCTTGCACCATTAAACATAGAAGACATACTCGTCACTGAAGACACATCCCAACCGCTTAAGTCTTGGTTAAAACTGCTAGCACCCTTAAACATACCGGACATACTTGTCACCGAGGACACGTCCCAACTATTTAGGGCTTGGTTAATACCGCTAGCACCCTTAAACATATAGGACATACTCGTCACCGACGACACATCCCAACCACTTAAGTCTTGGTTAAAACTGCTAGCACCCTTAAACATATTGGACATATTCATCACCAAGGATAAATCAGGGTCATCGTCTGCATTCATTACCATATTTTGCGCATCATAAAATGCGTTACTCATAGACAACCAAACATTATCTCCCCAATGATCCACCGACAATAACTTTTTAGAGTCTGATTCACCTAACGAGTTAAACTTAAAAAACATCTGCGGATAGACACCGCTGATTTTCAATTGATATTCGCCTGATTGGCTATAAGTATGTGTGATTTCACTGGTTACGTTACTGTCTGTCTCGCCGTCACCCCAATCGATAATAAAGTCGTAACTAAAATCAGAATTCACTCCTAAAGTAATTTGATTGTCGTTACTTACACCTTCCTTATCAGTTTGCCAAGTGCTCACAAACGCATCAGAAATTGTAGCATCCAAAGGTTTAACGATCACTTTGCGCACAAGACTGCTTTGATTTCCAGATGCATCACTGACGGTATAAGTCACGTTATAAACACCTACAGTTTCATTATTAATGTTGTGGCTGGTTTGAATCGTCAACTCGGTGCCATAGCTATCAGTGGCTGTTGCACCTAATTCTTGGTAAGTATCACCTTTGAAAATGAAAATTTCTGAATCGCCATTTAATCTAATGACAGTCTCTTGTGCATCTATAACATCTATATCTGTCAGTGTATGGGTATCAGTTTGGTGCCCGTTATCATTTGATGGGTTTTTACCCTCATCATTACATGCCGATAAATAGAACATAAAAGAGATTAAAAGAATACGTACAAAAAGTAGCTTCATATTTTTATCCATAGAAAAGAATTGGAATTCGGTGATTTTAGGCGATTTTAACACAAGACTTAACGGACTGGGAATGTTTGGGTTTTTGAATACGACCGGGATCAAGCCTTATATTTGGCATAGACAAGACAAGAAAAAATAAAACAAGATACCCACTTTCCATTAATCGAAAAAAAACATTATGGACACCCAAAACTAAGCAGCTATATCAAGATTTTTCGATATAAATATCGACCCTACGATTATTACTTACACCAATATCATGGGGTCGCACCTTACATTTGACATAGACACCCAAGGCAAACATTTAGGACATACAAACGAACCCAACTAGACAACAGCCATCGCCAAACCATCCCTTTGAGACACAAAAAATACCTAACTTTATCGAATAACAGGATACAAACTCTAAGCCGTTAACATAAAGGGTTTAGACCTATTGTGTGTGTGTCATACTATTCTTCGGTTTAAAACAATAAATACAGGTTCGATCATTATTTATTAAATATTTGAAATAGTATAAATATTACGACAGCAATGACATAAAATACATAACCATATGATTTAGGTTTATCACTCTGGGGAGTTAGTATATTTACATTTCTATTATCATCTGTTATCTGTTGTTTATGCTCGATTTTCGCTTCTTCATTTTGCTTTTGAGTTAACTCAACTAATGGTGTAGTTTTTTGTTTAGGTATCCACCAGTCTTTTTTAGGTAATAACCCTTCTTTCGCTTTTAAGCGCATCAATTTTTTATTTAATAGACTTAACTTATGCGGTTTTACAGGCATGCCATATTTTTGTTTAATTAACACCACCGCTTTTTGCAACGCGACACCTTTGATTGGATTAACCATGTACACAAAGTTTGCATAACCTTCAATTGAAGGAATCAATGCGCCCTTACCCCAAGTTTTATCCCCAACGCCATCTTTATTTATTTGAAACAGTAATGCTCTAAATTTTTTAAGGGTTTTACGATCAACTGATAATTTCTCATTCACCACGACGCCTGTCACTTCTTGTTTGTTATTACGTCGCATCACCCTTGTTTTGTCTGGATGTAATATGAACCCTTCATCAGGAATTATTTGATTCACTCGCCAAAACAGTTTTTGTAAATTGTGTGCTGTTTGTTGAGAAGACGAAAAGGTTAAATCATCTGCATATCGTGTGTATTTAAAACCCAACTTATCACTCATGCCCAGCATTCTTCTGTCTAGTTTACGACATAGAATATTCGTTAATGCAGGGCTTGTTGGTGCACCTTGAGGTAAAACACGTTCACCTTGGTTTCTGTAATAGGTTTGGCCATCTAACACCACTTCGCAATTATCCGACTCAGAACATAACAACGCTAAGACGGTTGATATTTTTTCACTGTATCCTAAATTACAAAATACCCCTTTGATTCTTTTATAATTCACTGTTGGGAAAAAATTCTCTAAATCCATGTTGATCACCACATCAGCACCCACATGAGGCTTAGCATTGGTCACAATAGATTTACCTGTCACAAACCCGTGAGCCGAATCATGAATGGCTACTTTCTCTAAGATATTGGTTAATATCCAATATTGTACGTGTTTTAAACGTGGCATCGGGGCGGATATTTTTCTTGTGCCACCGGTTTTTTTGGCAATTAAAAACTGTTGATAGTGTGATACTTTTGATACTTTTCTGTCATAGGACAAAAAACGAATCTCGCTAACACTGACACCTATACTTTGCGCTAATGTTTCAAAGTTTTCTATGACTGGCAGCGAGTTTGATTTTAATTTATCGTGATCGGTGAATTTTCCGTTTAACCCAGCAGAGACATTTTCACCTAAATATAGAATCTCTGTTAAATTACGCTTGAACCAGTTTTGTGCTTTTTCAAACTTAATCTGTTTGTTTTTAAGTTTGGTTTCTTCTCTATTAAGCAGTGCTTTGGCTTTACGTTGCTTATGAAAGTCTTTTAGCAGAGACTCAGTTGACTGGTATTTATGATGAAGACTTAACAATTGGCTGTATTGTTTTTCAAGTTCGCCTTTTCGGGTGATGAATTCTTGAGTCAAACTGGGTTTGCCTGTGGTTTCATTCCAAAAACCAAGGCGTATCATCTCTTTTAAAATGTATCCATCTTTGCTTGATTGTTTAATTAAATCGTAAAGTTGTTGTCTTGTCAGTTTACCGGGTGCACTAGTTTGCATAGTCAGTACTCCAAATTTTGCATAAAGGGATGAAATCAGTATTTGGTTGACTGAATTTACTAGAATTGAAAATAGAAATGGCTGATTTTAAATCAAAGACAAGCAAAGAAAGGATGTGGTGACGCGATCGAATTTCCCTTCGTAGAATTCTCGGGACTGGTCTGATCAGCTCGATGCGTAATAGTGCCCCCATAAACAGTTTGCTCCTGCGGAGCCAAACTGAAACGTTTATGGGGGCACTATTACGCCCAGTAAAGATCAGACTAGTGATGCGTGAGTAGGCTGTAAACAAGAATGGCGATCCACCATTCGGATTGCAAGGTTGTTGATCAGCGCCACCACAGTTTGAAATTATAACAGTACTTACATTATTTGAAACCGTTAAATTCATTTTTTTGATCCTTCAAATAATCTTAATGCAATCATATGCTCACAAGGCCCTTTGCTTAATTTATTGGTATTATAAAAATAACAATGACAGCTAGCCTTAATTAAACGTTGATCGTTATCTAACTCAATTTGAGTATTATATTTAGTTCCGTTGTCTGTAATGGAGCCACTGATTTCAAATGAGTTTTGATTTATTTTATTCTCTTTGATCTTTACTAAATTATATTGAACGAATCGACTAGCGTTTTTCTCTCGTTCATTATCAAACCTTAATTGATCTAACGGTAAAGGCTCTTGGCTTAATTCACGTAAACGATATACGTTATTGGCTAAATCAAAAATAACTTTACCGGATTGTGCCAAAATACTTAAAGCAGACAATATTGTGGATTTCTCAAGTTGTAGTGTGCGCCCTAATGAATTGGCATCGCTGAACCATACTTTTTTCATTTCGTTATAAACAAGTGTAATGGTTTGGCTGTCTACTTCTGCTCGTGGCGCCATTAAGTCAAAATTACTCATTTTAGACCAATCATTGGCTGTCCAGCCCGACAAACCTAATGTAAACGATATGTCACCTAAATCCGCAATAAAAAATGACGGCAAACCCGTACCTAATAAATGGACAGTGAATTTCTTCGCAAGGGGAATCAAACGCTCTAAAATCATTAAACGTCTTCTGCCCCAAATTCTAATTTCACGAGGATCTGAGCCTTTATATATGGAGCGCTTACAAACCACTTCATGATTCCAAGGTTCAAAAATCGCTTTAATGGGTTGGCCGGGGGTTAATTCAAATCGAATAGATCTGGGACCTTGATCTTCTTTTTGTCTTTTTAACACAAATAGAAAATTGTGGATGTCCATTGGGTGCAAATCAAAACTTACCATGGGTAATGTCATCGCTGAGCTGACTTGTAAAAATCCTCTCACCCAGCTGTCGGGTAAATCTATTTTTTGTTCGTTATATTTTTCTTCATTTTGTGTTTGAACATCAAACCCTGTTGGATCAATTTTAAATTGAGTGGTTTTATAATCTCTTATTTTTTGAAATTCATTGTACAGTTCAGCGGAGTAATCAATATTTGTTGTACCGCATTCAAAGTCGCTGATGTTTTTAAATACATCTAAGTTACAACTTAATTTCCCATAACTGGATTCATCTTGGCTAAAACATTCGAAAAAAACTTGATCAGGGTGCACTGTAATCACAGGGTCTAAAACAAACCATGCATTGTAATCATTTTTATATAGGTACTTAAAATATGCATTTTGCGCTTTATAATAAGGCGTTAATAAATCATTTTTTTGTTTACGTAATGCGAATAATTCCTTACCCACTATATCTAACTTAACTTGATTTTCATTTTTACCAATAGCCGATTGGGCTAAATAATTAGACTCTTCTTGTTTTAACCACTGAAAATAATCTTCTCTGTTTTTTGGTTGAAAACGTAAATCTGCCACAACCACATCGTGTAACGCTCCCATTGCTTCGCGAAACAATATATTTTGTGCTAAATCTGCAACAAAATAAGTGGGGCTTCTTAGGGTGTCTGGAGCAAAACTAATTTGTGTTTGTTTTGCGTCACTCGAAACATTGGATTGACCAAAATACTTATAATCAAACTGCATGATGTTTCTCCGTCAACTTAATCGGTTTTATTTTTATTGTAGGTAACTCAATAGGAACATCTACATCAGGATAAGTATTTTTGATTTGTACCATGGCGTCGATGTATTTTTCTAAATCCATGGTATTGATAGTTACTGAATGATGGGCGAAGATATCAGCTGAAAACACGGCTATTCGTTTACTCTTAATGGACTCAGTCATTAAAAAGCTCATAACTCGATTTTTACTGACTCTTGCTTTATATACACTTGATAACACCGTCATAAAAAACCATTTTAAACTGATGATTTTTTCTGGATTGTTTGATGCAAAATCATTTAGGAATTGGGTTGAAAATAATTGCACATTTTTACTTGGGTGTTGACTCAATTTAGATAGATACTCAGGCCCATCTTTTTGTTTAAAGAATTTTAAAATTAAGTCCCGTCCCATTTTTTGGATTTTTTCATTATTATTGTCACAAAGGCTCACTAATAATTGGCAATTCCAATCGGCATCTTGAAACTCAGTTTTAAAATATTCCAACGCAAAGTCAATAACATGATCCCATTTACTATTTAATATACGCAACCCATCAATTTGGGATTGTTTAATCACCGTGACATTATTTTTGTAATATTCAATCGAATGATTACGGATATTTACTAATTTATGATTCGCTAAAATGGCGTATTGTTTAACTGAAAAATTAATTGTTTGATTATTATTGATGCAGAATTGGGAAATAGTATTGGCTGCATTAGACTTAGCAGAAAGTAAACGCCAAATCGTATCCGTATCTAAAGCCTGTAATGATGTTTGTAAAACTTGTGTAAACACGGCTGTTAAATGCTGATGAGATGACTCGTAAATTTCAGCTAAAAATAAGTCGGGAAATAATAATTGAAAAACGTCATTTGAGAATGATTCAGAATCTATGCTTAATGTTTGAATAATCTTAAATGCAGCATCACGACAAAAGGAGTTATCCGTTCGCCATAACATAACTAATTTACCAGCTTCTTTAAGTAGTATCGATTTGTCTTGTAAACCAAAGATATCAATTAATAAACCTTTCATTTCAGGTAAATTCGAACGTTCAATCATTGCGTAACGTTCTGCTGTTAAAATTGTGTTGAATTGTTTATTTGCAACGGTCAGTTTAACAGCAATGATTTGCAGTATTTCAATGTGACTATTGTAAAAATTATCAATAATATTTGTCGGCATGACATACAGATAATTTGAAAAGTGTAACGATAATAATGTAAACACATCAGGCATGATTAAAGCGATACGTTTTTCTTTTAATGTCAGGATTGATTGTATAAATGATACAAAAAAATCACTTTTTTCTTTATCGCTAAATTCAAAAAAATCAAATTTATCAATAAAGTACTGTCTGAGTGTTTGGCTTTTTGATTGCAGTAGAAAGATCGGTGCTTTTGTAAATTTTTTAAATTTCGCTACATTTGATTCGATCCATTCACAAGTATATAAGTGAATGTAATCGCACTGAGTATTAATGAAGGCATATAAAATAACCTCTTTATGTTTGTCATTTTCAAATAATGCTTTTAATAATTCAAATGCAAATAATTGAGTTTGTTTAAATGGTGATTTAAGTAATGACAATAATGAGTCAAGTGCAATGGATTGGCAAAATTCAGTATTGGCAGTGACTGCCTTAATTGCAAAGTCATGGATTTGGCCACATTTGCTTTGTAATAACAGTAACAGTAATTTATCAGGCTGTTGGTCCCATAATTCAGGAAAAGCTTCGTTTCTGTTTTGTTCGACCTCTTCGCTGTGGCTGCTCCAAACTTTAGCAGATGGACTAATATTTGTGAGATCGCTGTGTTTATGCAAAATATAATTAAAGGCTAAATATTTTGAAAACTCACCAAAATATGAGGTACTGGTTACTTCATATTGACGAGTTTGGCGTACATACTGTTTATTCTCAATTTTGCTTTTAGCATTGCCTTCACCATCTTTTATGGATAACAAAATTTCAAATGCTAAATTGACAAAATGTGTGCTGGCAATTTCACCATATTTACGAACTGTGCGCTGAGAGCGTTTTCTTAAGTACACTCTAGAGCCTTGTTTTAATGGCTCTTTCCAATTGCTTAAATCCGCAGATTCAATTTTTAATGTTATTAATGCAAACATTTTATGGTCATTTCTTAATTCGCTAAGTTTTAAGATATGCCTAATGGGTTTGAATACATTTTGTTTGTTCACTCTTATATTGTTGATTATTTGAGTGATGGCGTCATAACAACAGGTAGATTGCAGAGCCAAGGAATATAGTAATTGCAGATAAGTCGTTTCTTTATTGAAATTAACAAGCTCAACCAATGTTTGTGTGTCATTATTATCCATCGCAACTTGTGCTTTTTTGGATAACTGATCATATATGGTTTGAAAACGCTCGGTTTTATTTCCGATTGAATCTAGGCGAAGTAATCCATCTAATGCTACGCGCTGTATTTTTACATCTTTATGTTTAGCTAATGATTCAAGTGTCGATTCATGAGAGGCATCTGCACAACGTGCTAAGGTCCAAGTAATGCTGTAATCAAGCATTACATCTTGAGTTCCAATTAACTTGATGATTTTATTTGCTGATGCGCTTATGTTTAACAGGCCTGCGCGCCATATGATTCGATTTAAAGGCCAGTGTTTAGGTGGCGAGTCGATGTAATTTAAAATCACTTCGTGTCTTGGATCGACACCCACCTCAATAGTGGTTGTTTTTTGGACAGTTAGATCTGAAGCGCTGGATAGAACAGAGGTTTGTTGTGTGTCGAGATAACCTTTGTTTAGTTTGGACACTAATAAACTATTGAATATGTCTTCGGCTTTTTCGAGTTCAACAGGTTCGGCAGTTTTACTGCCTTCTCTTAAATTGGCTCCAAAACGTCCATAACGAAAATTAACGAAGTATTCATTTTTATCGGACAATTGACATAAATCAATTTCATAAACTTTATCAGACTTACCTTCGGTAAATCGTAACTGGGTATGTTTTATGATTTTCATTTATAAGGGTCCTTAAAAAAAGACCCAGTTTAATTCTTGATGTACTAAATATCAATTAACAATCACGAGCAATCACGAGCAATCACGAGGGTCGTGCCCCCCATCGGTCATTTTCACATTACACAGACACCCATAACACATGCAGACAACTTAATTTCTCTATGTGTCAGGATAGTTGTCGCCTCTAATAATTCATTAAAGGTTAATAATCAAACCAAAGGACATCCACTTTTTAATCAAACCAAAAATCAAACCAAAGGACATCCACTTTTGAGAGCATGTAATTCTAAGTGTCAGAATCGTTAATACCTCAAACACTAATTCACCAATTGATAAAAGAGCAAGCTCTCACCCACTTAATTATACTTACACAGACAGCCAGACTAATTCAGTCTAAAAACCATATCAGTAACTTCAATTCATCGATTTCCTAACAAACAATTTTCACCGCTTATTTTAGAGGCAACAACATTCAACCCACACCATTAACCAAAAGGGATAACCAAAAGGGACATCCACTTTTGTCATTCTAATCACCCACTAATATATAAACAGTGGCCAAATACAAATCAACCAATTTACTCTCGGTATGAATACCGAGCCTACATTGGACGTATAAGGGGTCGTATAGGGGTCGCCATAGAATCATCCCCCACCACCCATACCAGATATAATTATTCACACAAATTAGGTAGATACACAGAATGATTTACAGGATCAAAAAGTAAGAGATTTTTTCAACAACTCTGACCCTCGGCCCTCTTGAATCTGGGAATTGTTTAGGAATTTTAGTTAAAAAAAACGGCCACTTTTTTAGTGGCCTGTTTTTTCAATTTAAGAATGATATCAATATCTACGACTTTGGCTCAATATGGTTATAAAAATACTAATACTAGTACTAGTAGTAGAGCAATGTCTGGAACTAATTGTCGAAGCAAAATGAAAAATGCAGCTAACATAAATCATTAACTGCGTTTTTAAAAAGTTTATGGCTGGGAAGTTATTTCAAATACTTTGGAGCTTTCCCAAGTATTATTATCAGGGCCTGTTCCAATTACATGAACGGTATAATCCCCTTCACTCTCAAACGTAGCATTAAAAGTATTTTCGTTTGAAGTAGACACGATTGAATTACCTTTATAAATATTCCATTCATAGCTTGCTTGATCTGCATACTTACCATGATAGTTAACACTAAAGGTTTTGATGTGTGATTGATTGATATCGGATTTAATAACAATAAAAATGCCACCGACTTGTCCTTCACTTAAAATATAACAAATATTTGGAAAACGATCTTCGCAATTAATACCGCCTATTAAAGTATTGTTTGTATAACTTAATCCCATTGCATCACTTATTGTCACATCGTAATATCCGCTTGTTTTATATTGATGCGTTACAAATGGTGAGCTTGTGATTATTGTTGTGCCATCACCAAAATCCCAGTGATACTCATCAAATTCATATGATTGTGTGCAGCCAGCGTAATAACTAGATGAACCATCAAAAGTTGCCTCTAGGTAAATATTACTTTGAGTGAAATAAACAGCAGAAACTATATCAATACAGTTTTGAAAATTTTCTATCGAAATAGTTTCAGTTGTTGATCCATACTCGTTTGAAACATTTACTTGATAAGTACCCGTTGTTAAATAATGATGAGTGACTTTTTTATCATTGGTTGTCAGAGTGTTTGAATCACCAAAATCCCATGTATTTTTAATCCAATCGTGACAGATTGAATTATTGTCTTCAAGCGTAATATTTGTAGTTAAAAATAAATTACTGAAGTCTTTAATTGAAGGCGCTTGTGGTGGTGCAATTGGCGCAAAACTACAATATTCATAATTAATTTCAAATGTTTGACTAGTAGCCCATACTCCATCATTAGGGCCTTGGCCATAAATCATTGCCGTATATAAGCCATCATTTTCAAAAGTAACTTGAGTTTCTTGGCCAATAATAAAACTATCTTCATCGTACTTTTCACCACTAAATCGCCAAGTGTAATCAATTTGATCTGCGTTTAATCCAGTGTATTCCACTTTAAATTTGAATTGGTTTGAATTAGGGGAAACGGGTTCAATAATAATTTCAAGATCAGGGGCTTTTTCATTAATACAATAAGTTGGAAATTGTTCAGAGCAAACAGACTCAGCTACTGTGAAAATGCGTGCATATGAGCTTTTGCCATGAACATCTAAAACAACAGAATGCGTACCATAGTTAGTCATCTCATGAGTGATAAATGTTGTGCCGTCATCAAAGTACCATGCGTATTGGGATATTTCAGCTTCTCCTACGCAGCCAGATATATAACTACTTGATGCATCTAATGTCACAAATATTCCATTTGTAAATACTTCAAATGTAACTTGATTTGCACCAGGTGTGCAATGAATTAATAATTCATCGACAGTGACATCTGTTGTCACTGTATTACTAATATCTCCACTGATTGCCGTGACTGTTACGTTATAAGTCCCTTCAGCTGAGTAAGTATGATTAATAATTTCTTCAGTGCTAATAAGTGTGTTGCCGTCTCCGAAATCCCAGCGCAATTCATCTATAGGGCGGGTTGAACAATAATCAGCTGATGGTGTGTTAATATCTTCTGCGCTAAAAGTAATTTGATTATCATTTTGCGTAAATGAAATCTTATTTGGGTAAGCAATCTGACAGGCAACGCTATAGTTAGCTTGAACTTCTTTTGTAATAATAATTTGTTCGCCAACACTGTTGGTTAGAGTAAGCGTAACGTTATAAGTGTCGCCATCCAAATAATTATGGGAAATAGTGGGTTCAGTTGTAATTTGAGTTCGGCCATCACCAAAATCCCAGTCATAAGTTTGAGTGTCTAGAGAGTGGCAATCTGGATGACCGTAATCAGTCGGTCTAGTTGCATCAAAATGAACAGTTGACTGGTCATCTAATTCAGCTGTGAAATTTGGCGGGAAATAAATTGATAGGCAAGTATAGGTACTTACGTCTTGGTCAGTTATATTAAGCTCAGTACTGTCATTCGTTGCGCTGTCAGTAATTTCATCGGTACTTGTATCGGTTTGTTTTTCAGATTCTGTATTGGTTTGAGTATCGCCGTTTAAATTTAAATCAAAACAACTAGATAATGAAAATAAAAGCAGAGCACTGATTATCAAAGAGAAACTGTTCATATTAAGACCTTTTAATTAAGAACGTGCAGTAAATGAATTGGTTTACGAAAGACTGCATTTAAAAAAGGTAGTTTAATGAGTTACACACTGATATCAAATCCATTGCAAATAACTGTGAATTAGAACCCTTATGGGTCGAGTCTTGACTTTGGACTGCTGTGAATATAGTAGAAGACAGCCACAGATAAGCCCATGACAGCCTCCTCTCATCAAACCGTACGTGCGATTTTCCCGCATACGGTTTTTTGATATTCTTCCTCTCAAGCATGCGCAACTTCCCTACTCGATTTTACCAAATTAAGGGGACATCCACTTTTGAGAGTCTATAGTTCTAAGTGTCAGAATCGTTAATACCTCAAACACTAATTCACCAATTAATAAAAGAGCAAGCTATCACCCACTTAATTATACTTACACAGACTACTTACACAGACAGCCAAACTAATTCAGTCTAAAAACCATATCAGTAACTTCAATTCATCGATTTCCTAACAAACAATTTTCACCGCTTATTTTAGCGGTAACAATTTTTAACGCTCAACCCACACAACCATGGCTGTCTATGTAATTTTTCTAATTATAAATGGCTATTTAATTTTGCTTTTGAATTGGGCAAATCAGTAATGGTGCCCATTGCTATCTCAGCTGCTAATCCAACTGATTCGCTTAAGGTAGGATGTGCATGTATCGTTAACGCTATGTCTTCGATATTGGCAGCAAATTCTATCGCCAAACTTAACTCAGCTAATAATTCCCCTGCATTTTTCCCCACGATTCCTGCGCCCAATAAAACACCAGAATCTTTGGCATAAATGAGTTTTGTTTTGCCTTCGCTTCTATTTGATGCCAATGCACGACCACTAGCCGACCATGGAAAAGTGGCGATTTGATAATCAAGATTATTCGCTTTTGCTTCTTTTTCTGTTAAACCAACCCAGGCGATTTCAGGATCGGTATAGGCTATTGACGCAATGCATTTCGCATCAAATATTACATCATGACCACAGATTACTTCAGCTGCTATATGAGCTTCGTGGGTGGCCTTGTGTGCAAGCATTGGTTGCCCCACAATATCGCCAATGGCAAAAATATGATCAATATTCGTTTTCATTTTTTTGTCCACCTTGATAAAGCCTTTTTCATCAATGACTAACCCTATTTCTTCAGCGCCTAATAAGTATCCATTAGGGGTTCGTCCAACGGCCACTAAAACCGCATCATACTGTTGAGTAATGTTACTTTGATTTTCTTTTTCGATACTTACCACTACCGCATCTTGCTGCGTTTCTACCGCAGTTACTTTACTGTTTAAGTGTAAATTAAACTTTTTCTTATTATATTTTTGATAGACTTTTACTAAGTCTTTGTCGGCTGCCGGCACTAATTGATCACAATATTCAACAATTGAAACTTCACTGCCTAATGATTCATACACCGTTGCCATTTCAAGCCCAATGATGCCGCCGCCTAATACTAATAATCTTTTAGGCACAAATGGAACATTCAACGCATCCGTACTGTTCCAGATTCTTGGATCCTCATGGGGAATAAAAGGCAACGTAACCGAACGCGAACCCGCGGCAATAATACAATGTTCGAACTCAATAATTGATTGGTTAATTTGCACACTGTTAGCCGATAAAAAACGGACTTCACCTTGAATCACATTCACTTTTCGGCTTTTGCTCATTGTCTGTACGCCATTGACCAACTTAGCAACGGTATTGTTTTTATAGGTTTTAATTGCTGGAATATCTAATTCACTTAATTGGGTTTTTACACCTAAAACAGGCGCATGTTTTACTGCATTAATCACTTCAGATACATGTAATAACGCCTTCGATGGGATACAACCAACATTCAAACAAACACCACCTAACGTATTATGTTTTTCTACCATTGTGACTTTTTTACCTAAATCGGCCAATCGAAATGCAGCAGAATAACCACCTGGTCCTGAGCCAATTACTAATACTTTAGTTTTAATTATTGTGTTCATATTAAGTTACCTACAACCTGTTTTTTATTGCTGTATTTAAGAGAATCAAAATTAATAAAAAAACAATTAATGTCTTTTAATTAAATTTTTTATCAGCAAGAATAATTTTTAGAATATCATTGGGTTTTTCTAATGCAGAGAAATGACCACATTGATCGATTGTTTTTAATTGAGCATGTTTAATGCGTTTTTGATTATCTAAACGCTCTTGGGGTAATGACCAATCATGATCTGAATAAATCAACTCTACTGGTACATCTATGTTTTGATATTGCTTGACCCCTTCAACCCAACTTGTCCAATTTAAAAATATTGACCTAAACGCTTTTGCAAATCCTTTTCGATTGCCTGATTGACTAAATTCTGCGATTAGAGATTCAGGTAATTGCGTATTATCTACAAAACCACCTTCAAATACTTTTTTTAATACTTGCGATCTTTCAGCATTAGAAATAATAAAACCAATAATAGGCAAACGTATGCCTGTAAATAATATCTTCCCCAAGATTGAACTTCGATCTAATCCATTACTGTTATTGTAATCAGCCGAATTTAAGGCGAATACCTGTTTAACGGTTACTTTTTTTTCAGCTGCAATACCTAACGCAATAGCTGCTCCAATTGATTCGCCTACTAACGTTACGTTGTTTAAATTTAATTTTTTAATTAACCCTGTAACGGCACTAACAAATAATGGTTTGTTATGCACCTGATGACTGATTTGCGATTTACCATGGCCGGGTAAATCCAATGCGATAACTTGATAATGTTTAGCCAATTGAGGGATGATTTTTTGAAAGTAATCGAGTTGGCTGCGTATTGTATGAATTAAAACTAATGGTTCACCCTGCCCCATTGTCAAATATCTTAAAGATAGATTATCTACGTTAACATAATTAAATTCCCCTGCTTTTGCCCAAGAATCAATTGGCTGGTTATTATTAAGTTGCTCGGTTGTTATATTAATAGTGCTCATGATAATGCCTCGATGTTTTTATAGGATTTGTAAATTTAAACAGCAACGCTGCTTAATACATTATTTAATTCAGATTGAGTTTGGGAAAACCAATTCAGTTTTTTTAAACGAGTTAACCAGGCTAATACAGCAGGATATTTTTCTAAGGGCATATGGGATTGTTTTGCAAACATTAAATAACTGGCAATACTGATATCCGCGATGCTTATTTTTTCACCGGCAACGGCAGAGGTTTTGCTTAATATTTTTTCTAAAACAGCAATAGCATGATGAAAGTGTCCGAAAGTCACTTCGTCAATTTTGCTTGCTTTAACTCCCCAATGCGGTAACACCACCAAACGATGGGATATGACACCCACACTAGAATTAAAATAACTAGATTGCCAAAAAAGTATTTTAAGAATACTTGCTTGAGATTTTAAATCACTGGGCCAAAGCGATGAGTTATGTTTTGCTGCAAGATACTGCAAAATACTATTCGACTGCGTTAAAACAAAATCCTGATCGACTAATACTGGTACTTTGCCTTCAGGATTAATAGCAATAAAAAAGTCGGTTTTATGCTCGGCTTTATTCAGTGCGATATAACGAAATTCAACATTCAGATTAAGCGCACGACTGATCAATAACATTTTAATGCTATTAACAGTAAGCGAGTTAATATATAAAATAATAGGTTTTGTCATTGTTAATTACCTTAACATGTATATGCATGTATATTTGGTTTAAAAAAGCCTTTCGGCTTTTGATTAATACGCTTATTTTTTAAACACATCAACAAATGTATTAGACATATCTAAAACAGCTTGAGCTTGTTTATTGCCTATTTTATTAAGCACTTCTTTTTGAGTTTGCTCCCATATTGGTAAGGCTTTTAAATATAATTTTTTACCACTTTTACTTAAGCTTATATTTTTAATTCGACCATCTTCTGGGTCGGGCTGTAATTGTAAATAACCATCCCTGATTAACGGTTTTAAATTACGGGTTAAGGTTGTTTGATCAATAACCAAAATGTCTTGTAATTCTTTATTGGTGGTGGAACCCTTAAAAAAAGTAGCGCGTAGAATTGAGAATTGGCCCACTTTTAAATCAAGTGTACTCAGGCGTTCTTCGTAAAATTGGGTAATTAAACGACTGGATTTACGCATGGCTAAGTTAAAACAATAATCAGTATTCACAAAAGTTCTCAAATGAAAGTATATGGATATATTATACATGCATATACATATAAAACAATAGCTATAGCAATTGTTTACATATTAATTTGTTATGGTTGATTCTCAATAAAAAAAGCATAGGAAAAGGGTTAAGTCTGATGTTTTAAAACATTAATTAAAAAGTATCATGAAACAAGGATTCACCCTTAAGCTTTGATCTGTTATCAGACGAAGATCATTCAATAGCCGACGCTTATGGTGTATGGGCGCTGAAAAAATTTATGGGCAGTGAATATGAAGGTATTCACCGTTTAACGTTTATCATAGATGAAGAAGGCAAGTTAGAGCATATTATGGAGAAGGTTAAAACTAAGACTTATCAAGATGATGTTTTGGCATTGTTGTAAGGGATAGCTGTAGTGCGGGTTTTATCCTTACAGGATGTAAGTTATTAGAATAATGCAGGGGCAATTATCGGGCCCGTCATAACTAAATTTACCTGTTGCCTACAGGGATGTAGGTACATTGAATTCGTCTGGAACGTAAATTCATAAGCATGTAGCGAAAAATGATCTGATCGTCATTTTCAGATTCAAAAAAAGCCGAATTAAATTATGTTTAATTCGGATTTTTTGTATGATATTTTTTAATCCCGTCATCCTCGAGGTGTCCTTTCTCGGGGATCCAGTGTATTTTCTATCAATTTTTTTCATGTTAGATTTTGATTAATTTGTGTCTGTGTTTTTCAGGAGAGTTTGTTCAGACAATATATTTCTTTGAGACATAAAAAAGGCCAATACTTAACTACCAGCCTTAATCGAATGGGTCACCAGAAAGGACACCCACATTTACATTAAACCCAGCGGAGTCAGTCAGTGTGCGCCTAATAAGGTCATCACCCACATCAGCACATTATTAGCTTAAATCTAAAGCCTCAAAAAATTCACACAATCCTGAAATCACAACAACCTCATGCTGCCCACTCGAAACCTTTCGACTTTTGGGTTTAACGTATTTTTTCGGTTGAATTTCACCCAAGTTTAAATCAAGTTTCGGTAGCCATATTTTTGTTTGACCGAAGATTTTTTTAGTTTCAAATATATAACCTAACTCAAACTCACTAATTTGAATGCTATTTTGAAAACTAACCCCATTAATTACTGCACTGCCCCATTTGGAAACCGCAATTGATTCACCCAACTCAATATCTAATACTTTTAGCATTTTCGCTTTTTTTTGTAATCGCTTTAATACAAGTACCCAACCAAATGGAAACAGTATCAAAGGGATTACCAAGAATAAAATCATAAAAAAAGATTCAGTCATTTTCACTTCCTATAGTTCAAGTTAAATAGTTTAAGGTCAATTGTATTTTAATTACGCCATTATTTATAGATTACATGACATCTATTGTTATTTAAAAGTTGTTTAAGAGTTGTGTAGGTGGAAAATCAATCAACATTACAGCTATAACTAAAACTGGTAATTATTAGTTGAGTAAGTGATAAATTTAATTTGAGACTTGAGACGAAAAACATTACTGTGCTTAATTTCTGATCCAACAAAAAAACCTCTAAACACAAAGTATTTAGAGGCTTTTATTTTTTAACTATTAACACATTTTAAAATTCATTCAAACAAACATTAATCAGCTTGAACCTCAACTACAGCTGCACCGCCATCAGTGATGATCCAACCTAGACTATCCGTTAAATAAGTTCGGGCAGTTTCTGCTAATGAGCCTTTTGTATATTGGCTATTTCCGCCATCAAACATCACATTTTCTTGTGGTATTTGGTTGCTCCATGAAGTTAATAAGGCGTCGTAGTTGATCGTAGATAATTGAATATTTTTAAACATTCCATCCATTTCAAGTACATTAGATATATTCCAAAGACTTACATCTTGATCAAAATTAGTCGCACCTTCAAACATACCTGTATCATAAGTCCCATTCCCTCCCATTTTAATGACTGATGACACATCCCAATTACTTATATCTTGATTGAAATCCCTCGAAACATTAAACATAGCATTCATATTAACTACTGATGACACATTCCAATTATTTAAAGGTTTGTTAAAAACAATAGCACCAGCAAACATGTATGACATATCAGTCACAGATGATACATTCCAATCATTTAGTTCTTGATTAAAATTGGGTGCAGAAATAAACATCCCACTCATATTCGTAACTGACGACACATCCCAAGTACTTATATTCTGATTAAAATCAGAAGCAACTCTAAACAATTCAAACATATCCGTTACAGAAGATGTCTGCCAGGCACTTAAATCTTTATTAAAAGTTAGTGCATAACTAAACATTCTATCCATATTAGTCAGTGACGACACATCCCAGACACCAATATCTTGGTTAAAGCTATCTGCACTATAAAACATTCTAGACATATCTTTTACCAATGACACATCCCAGTTACTTAAATCTTGATTAAAAGTAGTAGCATAAGCAAACATTTTTTCCATATTCGTAACCGATGAAACATCCCAATCATTTATATCTTGATTAAAACTACCCGAAGCATAAAACATATTACTCATATCTTTCACTGAAGATAAATCAGGTTTATCACTGGTATTCAACTGCATATTTTCACAACCATAAAATGCATGCGCCATTGACAACCAAGTATTTGTCCCCCAATTTTCAACTGATATTAATTTTTTACTATCCGAGGTTAAAGAATCGACGTTATAAAAAAATATTTGAGGGTAAACACCAGTAATAGAAATTAAATAAGATCCAGCTAACTCATATGTATGTGTGATCTCTCCCAATACATTATTATCGGATAAACCATCCCCCCAATCCACAGTATAGTCATAGCTAAAATCAGAATTCACTTCAAGTCTAATTTGATTATTTTCACTCACTCCTTCGTTATCGGTTTTCCAAATTGTAGTAAAGGCATCAGGTAATACTCTCACCGTTCTTTTGATTTTCATCTGGTTATTTTGACTGTCAGTCAGTACATAGGTTAATTCGTATATTCCTAGAATTTGAGTATCTACTTCCCCTTCTATATCGTAGGATAATTCATTCCCGTCATCATCAATCGCAAAAGCCCCTAATTCCTCATATTCATTGCCTAAATACACAATGACTGTAGGCTCACCAATTAATGTAATTCCAATTACGTAATCACCAATTACCGTTTGAATTTTCATATCAGTAGAAGAATTATTATCTGAGTCATTACAAGCGGTAATAATAATAGACAGTATGATAAAAAATGAATATTTTAAAACTAAAGTCATGATTTCATTAATCCTTAAATTAAATACTAAATCGAAAAGTACGATATTAACACAGCGTTATATCCACATCCACGAATCAGAAAACATAAAGCCCGCCAGCCCCCTAAACTAAAAATCAAACTGTTACTAAGTCTTAATTTGACTTGTTGAATATCAATTACTTACACAGACAGCCATACTAATTCAGCCTAATTTCCATACCAGTAACTTCAATTCATCGATTTCCTAACAAACAATTGTCACCGCTTATTTTAGCGGTAACAATTTTAACGCTCAACCCACACAACCATGACTGACTGTGTTAATTTGATTTCTTCAAGACATAAAAAAAGACCAGTACCGTAGTACCAGCCTTTATCGAATATCAAAAAACAATTTTTAAGTCAGATTACATAAGGCTTTAGAGCTATTGTGTGTGTCTGAGTAGTATTCTTTTTACTGTTCGCTTTTGTTATTCCTCACAATACACAATGGCAAGTGAGACCTTTTTAATATTTTCATCCACCAGCATATTCTCACAAGCTAATGGGGCTGTTTGAATAACCTCACTACTGCCAATATTATCTAAATCACTCATCACCAAATTAGAGAAGTCCATCGAATACACTCTTAACGTTTCTAAAAAAGGTAAGTGACTGACTTCGAAAACACCATTATTAATATCCATAATATTAATATATACAAGTTGTACATAAGGTAATTCAGTAAGTGTAAACTCATTGGCTGTCAGGCTCACATTCTCTAACCAAATCGTCTCTAAAGAAAGATGATTTTCTAAATTAAGCTCTTCAAGCGATGCTTGATAAATATACAGTTCTTTAAGTTTTAGATTTTGTTCAATATTGATATGCCCAGTATTGCGGATTCTCAACTTTTCAAGATCCAGTTGTTGCGACAAATCAAATTGCTCAGGAGCTTCGACAAAATTAACATATAAATTTTTAAGTTCTGTATGCCTTAACACTTCAGTGGGATTAGCGATAATAGCATTTAATGTCTCCAGTGAAACAACATCGGGTAAATTCACATTGCCTAATAAGATAGGCTGTTTGTTGTCCATATCATCAAGATCACTGTGGTATAAACGACTAATATTTAAATGTTTGATTTTTATATTATTAGATAAATCTAATGATGGCACCTTTGTATTTAAACTAAGTGATTCCAACTGTAAAGCAGCACTAAGGTCAATTGACTTTAACTTTTCTGCACTAATCGACACTGATTTAAGTTTAGGGTTCGCACTTAAATCGATTTCTTCAGTAGAAAGGATTAAGTTCAATTCTTCCAAATCTGCTAAGTGACTGACACTAATATCTAAAGAAGAAATACGAAATAACAATATTTTAAGTTTTGTATTATTAGAAATATCAATATCACTAAGATCAACAGCCAAGTTGAGTTTTTCTAAATTTAAATACTTAGATAGATTGAGTTCT
>JALJPK010000086.1 GCA_022968985.1 Pseudomonadales bacterium
CATAAACATCACGTCAGTACATTCAAGTTATACAATAATAATCCCACAAATAAAATATAAGAAAAAAACGTATTCTTAACAACAGTTTAACTTACATTTCATATATTTAATTAATATAAAAACAACAAATTAGTACTTTTAAATATACATAAATAATAATTTAAAATTTAATTACAAAAATAGTACATTTTATTAATCGTATATGAAATTTAACTTTATCTCATTTTAATATTGTTTTAAACGATTATACAATCAAGATCGAGCACTTTTCACATTTACGCATCGTTACAAAACAAAAATCAAATATAAAAATAAAATGACACTCATGTAATTATGTTTAAATTAGTAGACACCCATAAACCTAACTAGGAAATACATGCAACACAACAACTTATTAAAAGTAGCAATAATCGGATCTGGTAACTTAGGAACAGATTTATTATATAAAGTATTAAGATCAGAGCATTTAGATTGTGTTCTGTTTATTGGACGTTCTGCTGACTCAAAAGGTTTATCGAGAGCTCGTAATCTTGGTGTAAGAACCTCTAGCGAGAGCATCCGTGCAATCGAAGATGAAAAAAATAATATTGATTTAGTATTTGATGCCACTAGCGCGTCTCAACATTTAATTCACGCACCTATATTTGAAAAATTCAATATAAAAGCTATTGACCTAACCCCTGCAAAATTAGGAGGTTTTTGCATTCCTAGCATTAATATCAATGCCATATTAGAAAGTAACAATATAAACATGGTTACATGTGGTGGACAGTCATCTATTCCGATTATTAAAAGTATGAGTGATATTTGTCAAAATATCCTACGAGTAGAACTAACATCTTATTTAGCAGAAGATTCAGTAGGCCAAGGCACTATCGACAATATTGATGAATATTACTCAACAACAGCTGACGCAATAACTGAATTTTCAAACATACAAAATGTAGAAGTAAAATTAGAATTAGAGACCAGTAGCTGGAAACCGAATATGTTAACTAATATTCGTTTTCATTTAGACAGTATTAATTTAACAAAAGTTTATGAAAGTCTACAAAACCGTTTATTACAAATTCAACAACATGTACCTGGTTATCAAATAAACGGTACTCCAAAATTTAATCAAGGTGTATTTGATGTATCTATTAGTGTTAGTGGTCAAGGAGATTGGTTACCTATACATGCAGGTAATTTAGATATTATTAACTGTGCTGCGATAGCCGCTGCTGAACATTTAGCCAAATTCAACGAGAGCAATCGTATTAAAATGCAAAACAAAAAAAACACTCGCACACCTGAATTTTCTTAGACTCTTATCAACCCCTAAGATTTAAAGAAGAAATATTTTTCGAATTAAACAATGATTATTTACGAATATATATAATCATTGTTTACTTATAATCTTATTTGGTTTGTCATTACGTTATATTTACTATTTACAAATACTCATCAAACCAAAGTATATTAACACTTTGATAAATATCAATATCACTTTGATCTTTATCTAATACCACAAAACAATTGGCTTTGCTTAATCCGTACATTAACCCTGAACCCTGACCACTAATAACGTCTACCATAAGCTGTCCATCTTTATTATATGCGTGACCTCGTTGATAATCCTTCCTACCAGCGCGTTTTTTTATCTTGCTTGTAGTAATTGCGGGGTGGATACAGCTTTTATCTTGTTCGAACTGGGCTTGTTTTAATATCGGTAATACCAACTGATGCATAGTGACTGTAGCGGATACAGGATTACCGGGTAATGCAAATATCCATATGGGTTGTGTTTGATTTAAGTGGCCGAAGGTAAAGGGTTTTCCTGGTTTGATTGCCAATTTCCAAAAATGCATCTGAGCAATTTTATTTAATACTTTTCGTGTTAGATCTGCCTGACCAACACTTACACCACCTGTTGTTATTATGGCATCGGCTTGTTCTGCGGCTTTTAAAAAAGCTTGTTCAATGGCAACTTCTTCGTCTTTTATATGACCAAAGTTAATCACTTTAACACCAAAACTTTCAAGCATTGATTGTAATACGAAACTATTACTTTCAAATATTTGACTGCCTTTTAAATCACTTATTGATTGAGTGTCTACATCTAACAACTCATCACCCGTTGAAAATAGCGCCACTGTAATAGGCTCAAATACTTCAACAGTCGAGTTACCAATACTGGCCAGCACCGATAAATCACAACTTGTTAGGCGATGACCTTTTTCAAACAGAACGTCATCTACTTGAATATCTTCGCCTTTTTTTCGAATATTTTGTAAATGTTTACAAGGTGTTTGTAAGGTTATTTTATTATCTTCAAATAATACATTTTCTTGCATACACACTGAATTGGCACCATTAGGGATTTTGGCACCTGTCATTATTTTAATGCATTGATTAACCTTTAACTCAGTATTAAATGGGTGCCCAGCTAACGCTTGGCCTATCACCTCAAACTGAGTATTTTCAACAATCGTTGATTGCACAAAAAATGCATAACCATCCATAGCAGAGTTATCAAAATTAGGCACCGCGATTGTTGATTTAACAGGCTTTGCAAGCACACGATTTTTAGCTGTTCGAATATGTATATTTTGTGATTCTAAATTTATTTTTACAATACTTCGCATATTTTTTAAAGCATCTTCTACATCTAATAAACCTGACTGTGTATCACAACTAATCATACGTTTCCCTTTTATGGATGGTTCATAATTTTTTAGTAACTTTTCAATTTATGTCTAATTTTTTGTACTTTGAATTGATTTAATATGTAGTTTATTGACTTAAAAAATCAAATGACTGCCTCAACCAGTGAGTTAGTTCTAGTTTTTTAAGTAAATGTTTAACTTGTACTTTTACAGAGCCATCTGAAATATCTAATTCACGTGCTATCAGTTTATCGGGTAATCCTTTTGCAAATAACTGAAAAAATTCTCGTTCACGATTAGTTAATGCAGAAATTTTATTAACTCGTAATGATTCTGCAGGCTTTAAGGCTATGGCTGAAATTTGGGTTAAGGATCAATAATCAACATTTCACCAAGTGTGGTTTCTTTTATTTTTTTTAATAACTCAACTGAAGCATGTATTGCTCGAATAATATCATCGTCATTATCAGAAACAATCAACGTGACAACGTGATTAAACACCTTTGACACGCATTTTAATTAGGGTTTTAATGCCGCCCACACTTTGAATATTTAAATCTAAAATAATTAAATCAGAATCTAACCCAAACGCTAAGCAGATACCATTCCTGGTTTCTACAATTATTTCAATAATCTATCAGCTAACAGCTTATAAAATCTATTAACCTCTATATAACACTTGAATGACATGATATCCAAACTGAGTTTTAACAGGACCTTGTAATTCTAACTCTTTACCTTTAAACACAGCTTTATCAAATGCTTTAACCATTTGGCCAGGTTTGACGACACCTAAGTCGCCTCCTGCTTTTTTACCAGTAGGGCATAAAGAATGTTTTTTTGCTAATTTAGAAAAATCTTGGCCTTGGTTTAACTGTTTTTTTAGCTGTTCTGCTTCTTTCGCAGTTTTAACTAATATATGCCTAACACCAGCAGTTGCCATTAGTTAATCAACCTCATTTTAACTGTTTTATTTTTAATTCTACTGCGACTTAAACGACCCACTGCTTGATCTGCAATGTCACGCTTAAGTGCAACATAAGTCACCACTGGCAAAATATTAATATTACCAATATCACTCGCGTTTACACCTGCTGATTGGGTTAAAGCTCCTACAATATCGCCAGGTCTTAATCTGTCTCGTTTACCAGCTGCCATCATTACTGTTTGATATTCTGGCATTTGGATTTTTTTACGAGAACCAGCTGAAATTCTTTTTATTCTAATTGGTTGATGAATTAAATCTTCATAAGTGGGTATCAAGTTTTTCTGACGTGTGGTCATAAAGGTAATGGACTGACCTTTATTTTTATTACGCCCAGTACGACCCACTCGATGAATAAATACTTCAGTTTGTTTAGGTAAATCAACATTAAATACACAAGGCATATCGGCTATATCTAAACCACGCGCGGCTACATCAGTTGCCACTAATACACTTACAGATTCATTGGAGAATAACGTTAACGTTTGATCACGCTCTTTTTGTTCCATGTCACCATGTAATGCTCGAGCCACTACACCTTTATCATTTAGAAAATCACAAATTTCTTGGCAATAGATTTTTGTATTACAAAATAACATCGCTTGTTTAGGTTCAAACTCCTGCATCGCATTCCAGATTGCTTCTGGTTTGTTCTCATGCTGATCTACTTCATAGAAATGATGGGTAATATCAGACGGTGTATCTTCATCCGCACCTTTGATCCAAGTGGGATTTTTCATCATTGTTTGTGCTATACGTTCAATTTCTTCATTAAACGTAGCTGAGAATAATAATGACTGTCGATCGCTCTGACACTGCTCAAAAATTTCCGTTACGTCTTCTTTGAAGCCCATTTCCAACATACGATCCGCTTCATCTAAAACAGTTACATTCACTTTAGATAAATCTAAACGCCCTTTATATATTAAATCTAATATACGACCGGGTGTACCAACAATTATGTGACCACCTTTTTCAAGGGATGCAAATTGTGGTCCAATTGGCATTCCACCACTTAATGTTAGAATTTTAATATTTTGTTTGTAACGTGCCAATTTTCTCAACGAGCCTGCAACTTGACCAGCTAACTCACGTGTGGGGCATAACACTAAAGCTTGTGGTGCAAAGAATCTAACATTCAAACAATCAATCAAACGAAGTCCAAAAGCTACAGTTTTACCACTACCCGTCTTGGCTTGGCCGATAACATCTTTACCCGCTAATACTTCTGGTAAACAGGCTTGTTGAATAGGGGTCATTTCTTGATAACCTAAATCTTTAAGGTTATCTAATTGTTCAGGAGGAAGGGGGAGCTGATTGAATGAGTTTGACATATTTTGATATTCGATATAAAAAGGCCATTATATCAGTTAGTTTTATTTTGCGCATAAAAAAGGCCAGTGTTTAGGCTGGCCGCTTTACTTTATTTGGTTAATTCTTGTAACTATTTGAAACTAAATTAATTCTTCAAGTTTTGCTTTTAATTCTTCATATTTAGGCACACTTTGTTCAACATGAACAATATTACCTTCTCTATCAATTATGTAACCCACTGGATAACCTCTCGGTTCATAGGTTTTAACTGCTTTTTTCTTAGTATCTCTTACAACTAAAAAATCCGCTGGATTTTTTTTCAAGAATCGTTTGGCTGCTTTTTCACTTGAATCGGTATTAACACTTATAAAAATCACACCTTGATCTTTAAGCTCGTTATATACTTTATTGTAAATTGGAAAAGACTTAGCACAAGAAACACACCAAGACGCCCAAAATTCAAGAAATACAACCCGACCTTTAAGTCGTGATAAATCAACGCGTTTTTTGGAACCCATTACTTTGACTTGAGGTAAAAATGCTTTATCACCAACTGTTAAGTATGCTTGAGACATACTCGACATAAACAATAGGGTTGTGATAAATATAACTTTACGCATTAAAAGCTCCGAAATTGTTAGAGAGTTAACTATTCGGATCAATTTATACCTAGAATAATAGGTAAGCAAATTTAATTATTCAAAAGGTTAACCAATGAACATTTGTATGGGATTAATGGGTTTTATTTGATTGGTTTCACATAAAGAACCATATTATGATCGGTTATTTCATAACCTCGCTCTTTGGCAATTTCATGTTGACGCAACTCAATTTGTTCGTCAAAAAACTCAATTACCTTACCTGTTTCAACACAAACCATATGATCATGGTGATCGTCACTTGCCATCTCAAACACGGCATGTCCACCATCAAAATTGTGCCTTACAACTAACTCAGCAGTCTCGAACTGTGTTAATACTCTATAAACAGTTGCTAAACCCACTTCATCGCCTGACTCTAATAACTTTTTGTACACACCTTCAGCACTTAAATGACCATCATTTGTAGCCAATATTTCTAATATCTTTAATCGTGGAAAAGTTACTTTTAACCCAGCTTTTTTTAAATCTAAATTATTGTCTGTCATTTTGTTTCCAGTAGTTCATACATAGGTTGTATGCTAATATCGCTCTATAATAATTTTTACAATATAACACTGTTTAAGTCGTTTATAAACGACTACCCACCAGCAATTGAGGTTTTATGAAATCTGTTAATATTTTATTTTTATCTGTTACACTTTTATCTTCTGTGTTTATAGGGACAAGTTGTTCATCTTTAAAACCTTATCAACCTACACAATATCAAGGTACACAGATAAACCAAGAAAAAATTGATCAATTAGAAGTTGGATTTACTAAATCCCAAGTTATATATTTAATCGGCCAACCCTCACTTACAAACACATTAACTCCAAATATTTGGCAGTATATTTACACTAAGAAGTCACAAGAAAAACTAAACATCGAACAAAATTTGATTTTGACATTTGATGAAAGTGGTTTAATAGTATCAATAGTAGATTAATTTAATTTAAGCCCTTTTAGATTTAACAACTAAATAGGGCTTATCAAATAAACGACTTTATTAATCACCCGCTAAACGATTTAACCCATTAATAGCCGCCACACGATAGGCTTCTGCCATTGTTGGATAATTAAATGTATGTAATAAGAAATACTTAATACTATTGGCTTCACCTTCTTGCGCCATGATTGCCTGGCCAATATGTAGAATTTCAGCTGCTTGATCCCCAAAACAATGAATACCCAATAATTGTAATGTTTCACTATGGAACAACAATTTTAGAACCCCTACCGTTTCACCAGTAATTTGAGCTCGACCAGTATCTTTAAAATAGGCTTTACCTATTTCATAAGGCACTTTGTCTTTAGTTAACTCAGCTTCGGTTAAACCAATTGATGAGATTTCAGGAATAGTATAAATACCTGTGGGTACTTGGTTTACTTGATATTCATCTTCACCACATACCTTTGCCACACTGGATCGACCCTGATCATAAGCCGCAGAAGCCAATGAAGGCCAGCCAATTACATCACCTGCTGCACTAATACCCTCTACTGTGGTTTGGTAATTATCATCTACTTCAATTTGACCACGGCTATTTACTTTAATATCTAGTTTTTCTAAACCTAACTGATCAGTATTACCCGAGCGTCCATTAGCCCACATAAATGCATCAGCTGTGATCACTTTACCTGAGTGTAATTTCACTTTTACATTTTTTTCAGTGGCAACACATGATTCAAACTGTTCGTCATGGCGAATTAATACACCGTGTCCGCGTAAGTGATAACTTAAAGCATCGGATATTTCATCATCCATAAACGCCAATAAACTAGACGCTGGATTCACTAAATCAACTTTACAACCCAAACCACTAAAAATGGATGCATACTCACAACCAATTACACCCGCGCCATAAATAATAATACGCTTAGGAGTTTGTTTTAAATTTAAAATCGTATCTGAATCAAATACACGTGAATGACTAAAATCAACACCAGCAGGGCGATAAGGGCTTGAACCCGTTGCGATCTCAATATGATCCGCTTTGATTACATCATTATGGTTTTCACCACCTGAAATAATCAATTTGTTTTTTGCTTGGAATTTAGCTGTGCCTTTTAATACATCAACACGATTTCGACCATAAAATCGATTCCTCATTTCTACTTGTTTTACGATTACTTTATTAGCGGAATGTAACGCTTGCTCAAAAGTAAGCCAAATTGGCTTACATATTTCGCGAAATAATGGATTATTATTAAATTGTAAAACTTGATGAACGGCATGACGTAATGCTTTTGATGGAATGGTGCCTTTGTGAGTGCAACTGCCCCCCACTTCCAATCGGTTTTCAATTATCACAACTGATTTCCCGTGTTTTGCTACATTCATAGCAGCACTTTCACCAGCTGGTCCAGACCCGATCACTGCAACATCGTATGTTAATTGCGCCATTTTTCACCCTTATATTTTTGTAACATGTCATACATTCTAACTTTGATAACAAAAAATAACAGTTATTTTTTAACTGTCTGGCTCACATCAACCGCTAAATCGCTACTTAAGTCCGAATTTGCAACTTCTGCATTTTGTTCATCACACTTATCTACATCACCACCACAAATATCACAATTGTAGTTTGGCTCATTTAACGCCTTACCAACACCACCACAACTTCCAGCAATGGGTTTGCGCCCCATTAATACACCCACTGACATTAAAACAACAAAACCAAAAAACACTAAAAAAACACCTAGGAAAACACCCATAATAACCTCTTTATTTATTTACTTTTCATTTGTTAGTATTTTATACGATTTAGATGAAACTTGCTTAAAACCATCATCTGTTTTAATAATAAAAAACGCAGCTATGTTTTTTTCATTTGCAAATTTAACTGCATCCACTTCACCCATCACCATTAATGCTGTTGCCAACGCATCTGCAGTGGCACAGTCTTTATTTAACACGGTTACTGAAGCTAAATTATGCGCAATCGGATACCCTGTTTTTGGGTCAATAGTATGTGAAAAACGCACACCATCCACTTCAAAAAAATTACGATAATCACCTGATGTCGCCATACTGATATCGGTAATAACAAGAGTTGTGAGTATCTGCTGAGTAAAACCTGTCTGTGGTTTTTCGATGGCTATTCGCCATTTTTCACCATTAGGTTTTAAACCTTTTAAACGTATTTCTCCACCTACTTCAATCATATAAGCACTGACTAACTGTGAATCTAGATATCTTGCAATTTCATCAACCGCATACCCCTTTGCAATAGCAGATAAATCGATACGACGATATTTTTGTTTTAAAACACTGACATCAGCAATATTAAGTTTAATCGCTGCAAAACCTATTAATTGGAAACTTTGCTTTATTTGCATTGGATCTGGTATTTGCTCCGGCCTAGCTTTTGGACCAAAACCCCATAAATCCACCAATGGTCCAACCGTGATATCAAATGCACCATCAGTTTGTTCACTAATTAATTGACTTAATGTTAATACTTCAAATGTTTTTGGATCAACTTTAAACGCTTTATTAATTTCTAAATCGTTAAATTGACTCACTTGCGAATCACTTACATAAGTAGACATTAACTGCACAATTTCATCTAACTTTGATTCGATCCCATTATGAATAGATTGTTGCTCTGAAGGTTTTGTTACAACTAAAACACGATAGGAAACTTGCCCCATCGTTTTACCTTCTAAATTTATAACCTGCTCTTTTTTAGACTGACACGAAATCAAAATACTACAAAGCGATACAAGTGTTAAGATTTTCCAAATTTGACTGAGTTTTTTCACAACTTTTAATTTTCTCTTTAACTTTTTAATTTATTCAAAACAAAAAAAAGGCGGGCTAAGCCCACCTTTATTATTTCAATATTAACTATCCGCCGAAATCATCCAGCATGATATTTTCAGGCTCAACACCTAATTCAAGCAGCATATTAGTCACTGCTTGGTTCATCATAGGAGGACCACACATGTAATACTCACAATCTTCTGGTGCTTCATGGTCATTCAAATACTGCTCAAGCACAACATTATGAATAAAACCAGTTAAGCCTTCCCAATTATCTTCAGCTTGCGGATCAGATAACGCTAAATGCCAATCGAAATTGTCATTTTCAGCCGCTAACATGTCGTATTCTTCGTTATAAAAACACTCACGAAGGGAACGAGCGCCATACCAGAAGCTCATTTTACGTTTAGATTTCAAACGCTTTAGCTGATCAAAGATATGAGAACGCATTGGCGCCATACCTGCTCCACCACCGATAAATATCATTTCTGCATCCGTTTCTTTAGCGAAAAATTCACCAAATGGACCGTAAACATCAATTTTATCACCTGGCTTCAAGTTAAATACGAATGAAGACATAATTCCTGGTGGAATACCTTGTGAACCAGGGGGCGGAGAAGCAATACGAATATTGAATTTCACGATCCCCACTTCTTCAGGATAATTAGCCATTGAGTATGCTCGTATCGTAGATTCAGTAACCACAGATACGTTATCCCAAATTTTAAATTTATCCCAATCAGCGTGATATTCTTTTTCAATATCAAAATCTTTGTAATCGACTGTGTGAGCTGGACATTCTAACTGAACATAACCACCAGCACGAAAATCAACACTTTCGCCATTAGGCAATTTTAATGTTAACTCTTTAATGAAAGTTGCAACGTTTGGATTTGACTCAACCGTACACTCCCATTTTTTAACACCAAAGAATTCTGGCTCAACTTCAATTTTCATATTTTGCTTAACAGGAACCTGACAAGCTAAACGCCAACCTTCTTTTAACTCACCTCTAGTAAATGCAGACGCTTCAGTTGCTAATGCTTCACCACCACCTGAAATCACTTTACATTTACACTGCGCACAAGAACCACCACCACCACAAGCTGATGATAAGAAAATTTTGTTAGCTGACAATGTCTGTAACAACTTACAACCGGCTTCAACAGTTAATGTTTTGTCCGACTCTTCATTAATTTCAATTTGAACATCACCAGAGTTAACTAACTTTGAACGTGCAGCTAAAATAACCACAACCAAAGCTAATACGATGACGATAAACAGAACTACACCTAAAATAATTTCGTACATTATTCGCCCCTTACAGTGAAATACCAGAGAATGACATAAAACCTAAGCTCATCAAACCAACTGATACAAAGGTAATACCTAACCCTTGTAATCCTTTTGGAACGTCACTGTATTTTAATTTTTCGCGTACACCAGCTAGACAAGCAATCGCTAATGCCCAACCAACACCTGCACCAATACCATATACAACAGACTCACCAAACGTGTAATCACGCTCAACCATGAATAACGACGCACCTAAGATTGCGCAGTTAACCGTGATTAAAGGTAAGAATACACCTAATGCGTTGTATAACGCGGGCATATATTTATCCAAAACCATTTCCATGATTTGAACACATGCTGCGATCACACCGATATAAGCTAAGTAACCTAAGAAACTAAGATCAACGTCAGCAAGATCTTCACCTGCCCAAGATAATGCACCTTCACTTAAAATATAAGTGTATAACAAGTTATTTAGAGGAACGGTTACCGCTTGCACAACGATTACAGCAATACCTAAACCAATGGCTGCATCAATCTTTTTAGACAATGCGATAAACGTACACATTCCTAAGAAAAAAGCTAAAGCCATGTTTTCAATGAAAACAGCTTTTATGAATAAGCTAATATAATCGACCATTATTTAGCCTCCTGTATTACATTTGGAACAATTTTAAATTCACTCACTTCAACTTGATTTTTGTCATAAACACGTAATGCCCAGATCAAACCACCAATAATAAAGAATGCTGATGGAGGTAAAAGCAACAATCCGTTTGGAAGATACCAATCTCCCCCCAGATCAAAACCTAATATTTAACCTGCACCAAATACTTCGCGAATAATACCAACAAGAATCAATACCACTGAATAACCTAAGCCATTTCCGATACCATCTAAGAAACTTGCTTTCGGACCATTTGCCATAGCAAAGGCCTCAGCACGACCCATTACAATACAGTTAGTAATAATTAAACCAACAAATACTGAAAGCTGTTTTGATAAATCAAACATATAAGCTTTTAATACTTGGTCAACCACGATAACTAATGAAGCAATAATCGTCATTTGAACAATAATTCGAATACTTGAAGGGATATAGTTACGAATACTTGAAATAAGCATACTTGAAAACGCCGTTACCAACGTTAACGCAGCACTCATCACCAAAGCCACTTCAACAGAAGTAGTAACCGCAAGCGCCGAACAAATACCTAATATCTGTAAACCAATAGGGTTATTGGTTAAAATCGGGCTGGTTAATAATTTTTTAGCCGACATAATTACGCGTCCCCATTTTTAAGATTAACAATAAACGATCCAAAACCGTTTTCGCCTAACCAAAATTTAACTAAGTTATCAACACCACGAGTTGTTAATGTTGCCCCCGATAAACCATCCACTTGATGTGTTGGGTTTTGAGCTTGACCACCTTTGGTCACTTCAATTCTCATAACACCTGTCTCATCAAATATTTTTTTACCTGGCCATTGATCTTTAAATGCATCACTGTCTACTTCACCACCTAAACCAGGTGTTTCAGCATGCGCATAAAAACCCAAACCAATAACAGTATTTAAATCAGCTTCCAAAGCGATAAAACCATAAAGCGTTGACCATAAACCGTAACCATGAATAGGCAAAATCACCTTTTCAAGGTTACCATCAACATCATTTACAACATAAACTATTGCAAGTTTAGCTTGGCGTTTGATTTGAGCAATATCGATTTTTTTATCCAACTTCTCAGCAGATTTAGCCGCTTTCTTTTGGTCATAACTCATAACTTCTTCTGGGCTTTTTGTTGTATCAAATTTACCTGATGCAACATCCACTAATTTGATGATTATTTTTTCATCAAACGTCGTTTCAATGTAGTTATTTGGCGCATTAGAAATTGTGTATTCACCCAACAAATCAGCTGCCGCTAATACATTTTTCTTTTTATCTAATTGTTTATTGATATCCTGTAACGGCCTCAAAGCAACCGCTGCTACAGAAACCAGCACAGCACATACCAAACAAACAACAAATGCTACGGTTATTGTATAACCGAAAGTTTCTTTATTTTTAGCCACGAGCAAGTCTCCTTTTGATGTTAGATTGAACAACAAAATGGTCAATTAATGGCGCAAATATGTTGGCAAATAAAATCGCTAACATCATGCCTTCTGGGTATGCAGGGTTAGCTACACGAATCAATATCACCATGACACCAATTAAGATACCAAATGCGTATTTACCTTTATTTGTCATGGATGCCGAAATAGGATCGGTTGCCATGAAAATTGTACCAAAAGCAAAACCACCAAGCACAATATGCCATGTCCAAGGAAGCGCTAACATTTGATTAACCGAATCAGGCTCAGCTAATGAATTAAACAAGGCAACGGTTAGGAATGAGCCAATTAAAACACCCGCTACAATTCTCCAAGACGCAATACCCATGATTAAAATCACAGCACCACCAAGTAAAATTGCTATTGTAGAAGTTTCACCCATTGAACCCTGAACAAAACCTGCAAATGCATCAAACCATTCCACTACATTTGAATTAGCAACAGTTCCAATCGTGTTATTGATAGCATTATAACCATCATTAACAACAACACTTAGTGGAGTTGCACCTGAAAAACCATCAACAGCGGTCCAAACAGTATCACCTGAAATTTGCGCAGGATATGCGAAGAATAAAAACGCTCGACCGGTTAAAGCAGGGTTTAAGAAGTTTTTACCTGTACCACCAAACACTTCTTTACCAATTACGATACCAAAACTGATACCTAAAGCGACTTGCCATAAAGGAATAGTCGGAGGGCAAATTAACGCAAACAATACCGATGATACGAAGAAACCTTCATTTACTTCGTGACCACGAACGGCTGCAAACAATACTTCCCAAAATCCACCAACAATAAATGTCACTGCATAAACAGGAGCAAAATAAATCGCACCGTATACAACATTATTAAAAATACTACCCAAAGCAGGGGTATCACCAAACATCATAGTGATAAAATAACCATGCCAATCAGAAGGGATAGTTGCACCACCTTCATAAGCAACACCCGCATTATGACCAACTAACCACATACCAAAGAACATAGCTGGGAAAGTACATGCCCAAACTGTGATCATGATACGCTTTAAATCAACACCGTCACGTACGTGAGAGCTTGACTTGGTTACACCTGGATCTTTATACAAACCAGTATCAACTGCTTCATATAAGGCATAGAATTTTTCCCACTTACCGCCTTTGTGAAAATGAGGTTCAATATTATCTAGAAACTTTCTGATCATGATTATCCCTCAGCCTCAATGCGCGTTAATGTATTACGCAAAATTTGACCGTACTCGTATTTACCTGCGCAGGTAAACGTACATAATGCCAAATCGTCTTCATCTAATTCTAATGCGCCTAATTTTTCAGCCATTTCTAAATCTCCAACTGCAATTGCACGTAGCAATTGAGTCGCTAAAATATCAAGTGGCATGATTTTTTCAAAGTTGCCTACTGGCATCATTGCACGCTCAGAGCCATTTCGAGAGGTAGTGAAGTTATACTTCTTACCTTTGAAAAGCTTCGAGATATAGATATTTAATATAGAAATCACATCAAAACCAGGGCGAAGGTAATGTAAAATAGTACGCTCACCACCCTCTTCTAATACAGTCACTTGAGTATGATAACGACCTAAGAAGTCAGACACATCACTAGCAGTACGACCACCAAAAACAGAACCCGTTACTACACGGTTATTGCCTTCTTTAGTTTCGCCAGCCAATAATTCAGATAAACAAGCGCCTACTTGCGTACGAACCAAACGAGGATTAGAAACTTGAGGACCACTTAACGCAACAACACGATCAGTATTCAACTCCCCAGTTGTGAATAATTTAGCCACTGCAATCACGTCTTGGAAATTAATAGTCCAAACCGTTTTCTGAGCACTAACACCTTCTAAAAAGTGAATATGCGTACCAACGTTACCTGCCGGATGAACACCAGTAAAAGACTCAAGCTGAACACCAGAAGCCGCTTCAATAGTGCTATTAGCCGCAACACAAAGGTAAGTTTTACCCTGAGTTAATTTAGCTAAAATAGTTTGACCCAAAGCAAACGCTTCTTTTTCTTGTGTGACTACAACCTGAGCATCTAATGCGCCTGGGTTAGTATCCATCGCAGTAATAAAGATAGCTGCTGGGTTAGATCCAATGGCTGGTATTTTTGAATAAGGACGTGTACGTAATGTTGTCCATAAACCACTGTTAACTAAGTTCTCAGTAATTTGATCAACACTTAATTCAGCGATAGCACTTAAATCGTACTTAGCAAAAATTTCTTGCTCATCACCTTGTTTTTCAATCACTACAGATTGAAAAATACGTTTCGCTCCACGATTGACGGCGCTTACTAATCCAGAAGCCGGTGCAGTAAATACTACGCCTTCATTCTTTTTATCAGCAAACAACACCTGACCTTTCTTGACCGTATCGCCGGCTTTGACTTTCATACTTGGCTTCATGCCATGATAGTCAAACCCAACAACAGCAACGGTTTTCACCAATTGCCCGTCAGATATCTGCTGCTCAGGAGCACCAGCTAACGGTAGATCAAGGCCTTTTTTGATTTTAATCATAAAGATTGCCTATTTTTAAGTTTAGAGTTTTAAGTTTGAAAAATATTTTGACGACAATCACAACAAAAGCCGCCAAATGAAATCTTAATACGTAATTTTAAACGTAACTGTTTGCTCAAATGATGTACAAAAAATAAATTCAAGCGAAACGCGCGACATTATAAGGTTCAAAAAAGAATATATCTATAATGTAACTGAATATTAATGACAAAAAGGTACATACTGGTGCAATCCGCACTAAAAACAAGCAAAAGACACATTCCAAACTACAGAATAGACTGTTTTTTAATCACCACAAAAACATAATCATCCAGCCTGGACAAAAAACAACCACAACCACAACCACAACCAAAACACTCACACTATAAATACATAAAATACCTACCCTCTGACCTTGATACTTAATTAAATCTAATCAATACAATAAGTAGTCACTCTCACCAAACACCAGCCTTCTATCGCCCCTGAACACTCAACAATATATTCAATATCAAACCTAATCTTTAAAAGAAACACTTGATTTGTGAACTTTCGAGGTTATCCTCTGTCTTACCTTTGATTTCTATCACTTTATATGGACGTTACATGTCTTTGAATATTGCTTCTGAACAATTTCTAATCCGCCGTTTACCTTTTGGTTTTGCCAAACGTAATCATATTATCATCGACAATCAGAATGATAATACAAGGATTATGCACACATCCGACACACCTATTAGTGCTGTCTTAGAAGCTCAAAGAGTCAGTGGCGCCCTAGCCAAAATCGAATTAGTCACCCAGGATCTTTTTGAAACGTTACTTAACCGTACCTACCAAGAAGGCGACAGCGAAGAAGCCATGCAAATGGTTGAAGACATTGGTGATGATTTAGATTTAACCAGCCTAGCTGCCAACGTACCTGAAACTGAAGACTTATTAGAACAAGAAGGTGACGCTCCGATTATTAAATTAATCAACGCTGTGTTAGCAGAGGCCATTAAAGAAAATGCTTCGGACATCCATATTGAAACATTTGAAAAACGCCTAGTGATTCGTTTTCGCTCAGACGGGGTACTTCGCGAAGTGGTTCAACCCAAACGTGCATTAGCGCCATTATTAGTATCACGTATAAAGGTTATGGCTAAATTAGACATCGCTGAAAAACGTGTTCCACAAGATGGTCGTATTAGTCTTCGTTTAGCAGGTCGTGAAGTGGATGTTCGTGTATCCACACTACCGTCAAATCATGGTGAGCGTGTTGTAATGCGTTTATTAGACAAACAAGCAGGCCGCCTAGATTTAACCCACTTAGGGATGACCGCATCTGATTTAACAAGAATTAACGATCTAATATCTCGCCCACACGGCATTATATTAGTAACTGGCCCAACAGGCTCTGGTAAAACCACCACCCTTTACGGCGCTATCGAATCTTTAAACGATCATAAACGTAACATCATGACAATCGAAGACCCAATTGAGTATTCATTAGCCGGAATCGGACAAACTCAAGTAAACGTAAAAGTAGACATGACGTTTGCAGCTGGTTTGCGTGCAATATTACGCCAAGATCCCGATGTAGTAATGATTGGTGAAATTCGAGATTTTGAAACCGTTGAGATCGCTGTTCAAGCATCTTTAACCGGTCACATGGTTTTATCCACGTTACACACTAACTCAGCAATTGGTTCGTTAACTCGACTAAAAGACATGGGGGTTGAACCTTTTTTATTATCATCAAGTTTAATTGGTGTAATCGCTCAGCGTTTAGTTCGAACACTTTGTGAAAATTGTAAAGAAGCTTATATTCCAGACGAAGCCGAATGTAACGTACTTGAAATAGACTCAACTAATCCACCGACTATCTACCGAGTTTGTGGCTGTAAAGAATGCAAAAGCACAGGTTACAAAGGTCGTTTAGGTATTTACGAGATTGTTCAAATTGACGAAGGTTTACGTACAATGATTCACGACGGAACAAGTGAACAAGACATGACAATCCACGCCCGTAAATCTTCACCAAGCATCCTACAAGATGGCATTGGCAAAATTATCCAAGGCCGCACCAGTCTTGATGAAGTATTACGAATTTGTCGGAGTAAATAATGGCTGCTTTTGAATACACTGCGATTGTTAATGAAACAGGCAAAAAGAAAAAAGGCTTAATCGAAGCAGACAGCGAAAGAAATGTTCGCCAAAAGTTACGTGAGCAAGATTTATTTCCACTTGAAGTTAAACAAACTAAAGAAAAGAAAAATGCTAATCGTGGTTTTTTAGCCAGCTTACTTGATCCAAGCTTAACCACTGACGAACTTTCAATGTTCACTCGTCAGCTTTCAACTTTAATTGCATCCAGCTTACCCTTAGAAGAATGTTTAGTCGCCTTAGTAGAACAAGCCGAAACAACAAAAGAACGTCGTATATTTTCAGCGGTACGTTCAAAAGTATTAGAAGGCCACACTTTATCCCAAGGTTTACAAGAATTTCCTCGAGCATTTTCAAAACTATATTGCTCAACAGTATCAGCAGGTGAACACTCTGGTAATTTAGCGTTAGTTCTTAATAACCTTGCTGATTACATGGAAAACCAACAAAGCATTGAGAAAAAACTAAAATCCGCAGCCATTTACCCTACTATCTTAGTTACGGTAGCAATCGGTATTACAGTGGGTTTAATGGTATTAGTGGTCCCCACTATTACAGGTATTTTTGATAGCGTAAATGCAGAGCTACCTGGCCCTACCAAAGTAGTGATTGCAATAAGTGATTGGATACGCCAATACGGTATTCTTGCATTTTTTGGTTTAATAGCCGACTTTATATTATTTAAAGTATGGAATTCAAAACCAAATCGCCTAGAAAAAACCCATCGCTTTTATTTAAAATTACCCCTAATTAAAAAAATGAGTAAAGGGTTTAACGCCTCTCGTTATATCGGCACGTTAGCTATTTTAACCAAAGCAGGTGTTCCGTTAGTTGAAGCCATGCGAATCGCTAAAGACGTAGTGCAGAATATACCTATTCAAAAATCACTTATTAAAGCAATGACATCGGTTAGCGAAGGTGGCACATTACACCAAGCATTACGTGATACGGGTTATTTTCGCCCAATGATGCTGCACATGATTCAATCTGGTGAAGCATCTGGAGAGCTAGCGCAAATGTTACAGCGAACTAGTTCATCAGAAGAGAGTCAATTAAAGAACCTAATTGATTCAATGATCAGTTTAATTTCTCCATTAATGATATTACTTATCGGTGGTGTAGTATTAATTATCGTACTTGCTATCGTTCTCCCAATCACAAGCATGAGTTCAGTATTATGAAAAAGCAATTCCAAACTTTATCACACCAAAAAGGCATGACGTTAATTGAAATTTTAGTCGCGTTAGTATTATTTGCTGCTATTTCTGCCGCCATCATCCCACAAGTATTAAGCAACGGTGAAAGAGGCAAGATCAAAACAACAGGCATTTCTATGAGCACTCTTGAAAACGCCCTAAGCCAATACAAATTAGAATACGGCACTAAAAAAATGCAAAATGTCACCCTAGACGACTTAGTTGCACAAAAATTCATACCATCCATACCACTTGATGGCTGGAAAAACGAATTATATTTTGAAATGGATGGCAGCAACATTTTAATCATCTCAAACGGTCCAGATGGCGAGTCTGATACAGCAGATGACATCAGCAACCAAGATTCAGAATAATAAAATGAAAAATTCGCGTGGATTCACTCTTATTGAAATATTAGTTGCCTTAACCATTATGGCGACTATATTTGCAGCGGTAACGTTTTCCACGCGCGACGACACATGGCTTGAAATGCAAGACGAAAGTGAAAAATTTCGCGACATTTTAATTGACCTTACCGACCACTCATCATTTCGCCAAACCTCCTACGGTATTTATATTACTGAAACGGGTTATTGGTGGTTAGAACGTTCAGAAGTAAGCCAAAATGAAGAAACTGGTGATCCTATTTTTGCATGGACACCAATCGAAAATGAACGATTTCAAAACAATGAGTTTGAAGACATCTACATATTCGAATTAAAAATAGACGACAGCCAAGTAGCCCTACTACCCACCTTCCCTAATAAAGTCGAAGAACTCGAAGTAGGTTTAGAAGAAATAGAAGACAACGCAATATACACTGATAGCTTTAACTCAAGTGCCAGTGACGATGAAACGGGTATTATCCCGCATATTTATATCGACTTAAATGGCGAACTCAGTAACGCATTTGACATCCGTATAATTGAAGACAATGACAATTTTGAGCAACAACCTATTACCTACCAAATTTTAAGTGATGGCTTTAACCGCCCAGAAATCACACGGATATTGGAAGGGGATATTTAATGGATTTATTCATATCAAACAAACAAAAAGGTTTTACTTTAATTGAAGTAATGGTCGCATTAATGATTTTTGCTTTTGCTGCTTCGTCCTTAACAGTTGGATTTCAAAGCAGCACTAACGCATCTATTCGCGCCGAACAAAACCTTCAAGCAAATTTAGTAGCTCAATATCAAATTGAAAGCATAGTATTATCTGGTAATACTAAAGAAGACGAGTTAAACAACATCATAAAATTAGAAATGTTTGATAAATCATGGACAATCAAACAAACACTCATAGCATACAACAAACTCGAAGAAGCAAAAGAA